>NZ_JAKSYF010000116.1:0-113184 GCF_022829745.1 Methylobacterium sp. E-016 | reverse complement strand
GCCTTCCGCATGCGAAACCGCGACCTCGTCTACGTCTCCAACGCCCCCTTCACCGAAGTCTCCAAGGTCGTCAGCGTCTTCTCCACCGTCGCAGGCCCCGTCGCATCCGCAGCCTCCGTCTACGCCTACTCACGGTAGGCGACGACCGGCTCGCAACGCCCCCGGACGCGGTTCCGGGACAATCCCGGCGTGCCGCGGCGCCGACGGCGAGCCCGGGCGGGAGGGGCACGCCCGTCGGGTTCGACGTCGAGGTCGGATCCGGCGCGGCAACCGCCGCAGGACGGTCGCATCGGCCACCGGCGTTCTCGCGTGGCATCCTCGTCGATTCGACGCGCGAACCTCGGATCATGCCGGTCCGCGTTCGAGCGCGCCTCGGCGTGCCGTCGGCCGCCCTTGGCGGATCGACCGCCGCGGTGATCGCGCAACGCGAATCACCTGCCCTTCGCCGGGAACGGCCGATCCGGGCTTTCGCCCGTCGGTCGATCGCTGCGCCGCGCACCGCGCAGCGCCCCAGCAGCGAAAAACGGCTAGTCCATCGGTACTAGAACCACCTGACCGATACGCCGAGCAAGGTGTTGCGGCGCGCGATCGCCGCAGGATCGGCATCAGGATTTTTTCCCAACAACCATGGATTGGTGCGACCGCGCGGGAGAATTGCGCACAATTTAGCTGAATCGGCCGACATTTCCGAACGTTTGTCCGCATCGCTGAGGTTCTTGATCTGCGCATTGCGCCGGAGTACCGCCGATCAGGCCGGAATTCCTCAGGATTCGGTCAAAAACCCCGGAATAATCTTGCCGGGTGCCGAAACTGAGCTTACGGTTCGAACTATCACCCGAAGTCAGAATGACGGTACGAAGATCATGAGTGAACCAGACATCGACAAGGCCCGCTTCATCACGTTGGCCGCGGACATCGTCTCCGCCTATGTCAGCAACAATCACGTCCAGAGCGCCGAACTGCCGAAGCTCCTGAGCGATGTGCACGAGGCGATCGTCGGCGTGTCTGGTGCAAATGGCCCGGTTGCCGAGGTCGGGCCGCCGAAGGCGACCGCTCAGGAAATCCGTCGCTCGGTCACGGCGGATCACCTGATCAGCTTCGAGGACGGGAAGCAGTACAAGACCCTGCGCCGGCACCTGACCCTGCGCGGCCTGTCGCCCGAGCAGTATCGCGCGAAGTGGGGCCTGGCGCCCGACTATCCGATGACGTCGCAGAGCTACTCCGAGCAGCGCTCCGAGCTGGCCCGCGCCCTCGGCCTCGGCCAGCAGCGCCGCAAGAACGTGGCGAAGGCCGCCCCGTCCGAGCCGGTGGTGACCGAGGAGGAGGCGCCCGCCGCCGAATCCGAGGCGCCCGCCAAGAAGACTCGCGCGCCCCGGAAGAAGAAGGACGCCTGAGGACCCGCCTCGGCGACCCGGGACGCGACGACACGAGACCTGCGATGCGGAAGGCCGGAGGCGGGATGACCCCTCCGGCCTTTCTGCATTCTACGCGGCCTCGGAACGTTCGGCGCGTCGTCGGCTTGCTTTCGGCGACAGGCTTGCGCGCCGGCCGGGCGGTCGCCGCGGAAGACCATCCGAGCAGGAGCGAGACATGGCCTTCATCGAGACAAAGGACGGCACACGGCTCTACTACAAGGATTGGGGCACCGGCCGGCCGGTGGTGCTGATCCACGGCTGGCCGCTCGACGCCGACATGTGGGAACATCAGATGCCGGTGCTCGCCGAGGCGGGCTACCGGGTCGTCGCCTACGACCGCCGCGGCTTCGGCCGGTCGGACCAGCCCTGGACCGGCTACGATTACGACACCTTCGCCGACGACCTGAAGGCGGTGCTCGACCACCTCGATCTCCGCGACGCCGCCCTGGTCGGCTTCTCGATGGGCGGCGGCGAGATCGCCCGCTACATGTCCCGGCACGGCGGCGCGCGCGTCGCGAAAGCGGTGCTGGTCTCCGCGGTGACGCCCTACCTCCTCAAGACCGGCAACAATCCCGACGGCGTCGACGGCAGCCTCTTTCAGGGCATGATCGACGGCCTCGTGAAGGACCGTCCGGCCTTCCTGGCGAACTTCGCCAAGACCTTCTTCGGCGCCGGCGTCTTCCACTCGCCGGTCTCGACGGAGACGATGACCTGGGCCGGCAACCTGGCGATGCTGGCCTCGCCCAAGGCGACGACGGCTTGCGTGAGCGCCTTCGGCACCACCGACTTCCGGGCCGACATGGCGCATTTCACGGTGCCGACGCTGGTGATCCACGGCGACGACGACCAGACCGTGCCGATCGCGGTATCGGGAAAGGCGGCCGCCGCCGCGATCCCCGGCGCGGCGTTCGTCGTCTACGAGGGCGCCCCGCACGCGGTGCCGTTCACCCATGCCGAACGGTTGAACGCCGACCTGCTGGCGTTCCTGAAGGGCTGAACGCGTGCGCGCGCGAGCCCGGGATCGGGCTCTCGCGCGCCGCATTCGGCCGCGATAGACAGGCCGCAAACGCCCGTCGGTCCGGGCCGGCCCGCGCCGCCGCGGGCGGCCCGGCGCCCCGACGACCCCGAGCGCCCGGAGCCCTGCATGCCTCGCCCGTCCACCCCGATCGCCCTGGTCGCCGCGCTGATGCTGGCCGCCGGCCCCGCCGCCGCGCAGATGGCCAAGACACCGGACGTCAAGACACCGGACATGAAGACCCCGGATGCACCGCCGCTGAAGTCGGCGATGCCCGAGAAGGCGGCGCCGACGGGCAAGGGCGAGGTGCAGCTCTCCTTCGCCCCCGTGGTGAAGCGGGCGGCGCCCTCGGTGGTGAACGTCTACGCCTCGCACATCGACAAGCGGCCCAACGCCCGCACCAGCGCCATGGACGAGTTCATGCGCCGGTTCTTCGGCGCGGAGGGCGGCCGCGGGCAGGGCGGCGCCCCGGGCGAGCGGGCGCAGAAATCCCTCGGCTCCGGCGTCATCGTCGACGCGTCGGGGCTGATCATCACCAACAACCACGTCATCGACAACATGAACGAGGTCCGCGTCTCGCTGGCCGACCGGCGCGAGTTCGAGGCGACGATCGTGCTGCGCGACCCGCGCACGGATCTCGCCGTGGTGCGGATCACCAACCCGACCGGCGGGCTGATCCCGATGCCGTTCGGCGACTCGGAGAGCCTGGAGGTCGGCGACTTCGTGATGGCGATCGGCAACCCGTTCGGCGTCGGCCAGACGGTGACGCAGGGCATCGTCTCGGCGCTGGCGCGCACCCAGGTCGGCTCGTCGGACTACCAGTTCTTCATCCAGACCGACGCCGCGATCAATCCGGGCAATTCCGGCGGGGCGCTGGTCGACCTGCGCGGGCAATTGATGGGGATCAACACCGCGATCTACTCGCAGTCGGGCGGCAGCCACGGCATCGGCTTCGCGATCCCCGCCAGCATGGTCAAGGCGGTGGTCGAGACCGCCAAGAACGGCGCCACCACCGTGCGGCGGCCCTGGCTCGGCGCGCGGGTGCAGAGCGTGACGCCGGACATCGCCGAGAGCATGGGCCTCGACCATCCGACCGGCGTGCTGGTGGCGAGCCTGCAGGCCAAGAGCCCGGCGGACGAGGCGGGGCTGAAGCGCGGCGACCTGATCCTGACGGTCGACGGCTTGAGCGTCGACGACCCGGAAGCCTTCGGCTACCGCTTCGCGCTCAAGGGCATCACCGGCCAGACCAAGTTCGGCATCCTGCGCGGCACCAGCCGCAGCACGCTCCCGGTCAAGCTGACGCCGGCGCCCGAGACGCGGCCGCGCGACGTGCTGAAGGTCCGCACGCGCTCGCCGTTCTTCGGCGCCACGCTGATCAACACCTCGCCGGCCGTCGCCGAGGAGATGCTGACGGACTTCCCCGTCGACGGGGTCGCGGTGCAGGCGGTCGACGAGAATTCGATCGCGGCGCGCGCCGGCCTGCAGAAGGGCGACATGCTGGTCTCGATCAACGGGCAGCCGGTCTCGACGACGAAGGACGTCGAGCGCGCCACCCGCACCGTGCAGAGCGCCTGGGAGATCGCGATCAACCGCAACGGCGAGGTGCTGACCTCGATGTTCGGCGGCTGAGGCCGCACCGGCCCGGACGCGATCCCGGCCTCAGGCCGCCTGGAACGCGATGGCGGTGGCCTGGATCTCCTCGAGCGGCTTGCCGATCAGCGCGGTGATCGCGTCCTTCGGCATCGGGGCGCCGAACAGGTAGCCCTGGCCGTAGTCGCAGCCCTGGTCGGAAAGCCAGTCGACGCTGGCATCGGTCTCGATCCCCTCGGCGGTGGTGACCAGCCCGAGGCTGGCGCCGAGCTTGATGATCGCGTCGACGAGCTTGGCCCGCTCGGCGCTCATGGTGATGGTGTCGACGTAGGTGCGGTCGATCTTCAGCTTGTCGAACTTGAGCTCGCGCAGGTGGTACAGGCTGGAATAGCCGGTCCCGAAGTCGTCGAGGGCGATGCGCACGCCGAGGTTCTGCAGCGAGGTCAGGGTCGTGCGGGCCGCCTCCAGGTCCTGCACCAGGGCCGTCTCGGTGATCTCGACCTCGAGGCGGCTCGGGGAGAAGCCGGTCTCGGTCAGGATCGCGAGGATGCGCTCGCACAGCCAGCGGTCCTGGAACTGTTGCGGCGCGATGTTGACCGCGAGCTGGAAATGGGGCGGCCAGTCCCGGGCGTCGAGGCAGGCCTGGCGCAGGAGCTTCATGCTGAGCTCGGCGATGAGGCCGGTCTCCTCCGCGATCCCGATGAAGCAGGCCGGCGCGAGCAGCCCGCGGACCGGGTGCCGCCAGCGGGCCAGCACCTCGACGCCGACCAGCGTCTTCTCCGGCAGCGTCACCACCGGCTGGTAGTACGGCTCGATCGCGCCGCTCGCGATCGCCTCGCGAAGCTCGCTCTCGAGCTGGGCCCGCGCCTTGAGCTCGATGTCCATCGCGCTCTTGAACACGCGGAACACGCCGCGGCCGTCCTTCTTGCCCTGGTACATCGCGAGGTCGGCGGCATGCAGAACCACGTCGGCATCCGCCTGGTCGGCCGAGATCAGGGCGATGCCGATGGTCGCGCCGACCTTCAGCTCGTTGCCCTGCCACTGGATCGGCGCCGCGATCGCCGCGATCAACCCTTGCGCGAGCCGTGTCAGGCCGTCGCTGCCGCCGTCGAGCGGCACGAGCAGGGCGAACTCGTCGCCGCCGAGCCGGGCCGCGAGGCCGGCGTCGGGCGTCAGGGCGGACAGGCGCTCGGCGACGGCGCACAGCACGGCGTTGCCGGCCGCGTGCCCGTAGATGTCGTTGACCGGCTTGAAGCGGTCGAGGTCGACCAGGAGCACCGCCTGGGTCGGGACCAGGGTCGCGGCCGCCCTGCGGCGCTCCAGCGTCTCCAGGAACAGGCGGCGGTTGGCGAGCCCGGTCAGGACGTCGTGGCGTGCCACCGCCTCGGCCTCGGCGGCGGTGATGTCGCGCTCGCGCATCGCCACCCGCAGCAGCAGGGACTTCCGCAGGCTGGCGACGAACACCGCCATCCCCATCAGCGCCACGAGCATGAACTCGTTGGAGAGCTGGTGCGCCTGGACGAAAGCATTGAGCCAGGAGAAAACCTCAAATTGAATTCCGATGACCCATAAACACGCACCGATCATCAGCAAGCAGAGAACCTCGTAAAGCTCTCCTTCGCCCCAGCTGCCGCGTTTTCCGATCATGAACCGTCCCCCCGATCGGTCTCACCCTGAGCACGGGCGAGCTTAAGGGAGTCTCACGCGTCCTGGCGGCGGCAGGCGGCGCGGCTCGTTTGGCGGACGCCGGACGAAGACTTCGGTCGCGGGGGTAAATGGAGCCTTTCGCCCTTCGTCGGGCACACGCGCCCGCGTCGGCGCCGATCCCGGCCGCTCGAATCAGGCCGACCCGACGTTCGGCGGCCCTTGCCGAGGGAGGGGCGCAGGGTGTTGATGCCGGCATGCCCGACCTGTTCGCAACCGCCGGCCTCGATGCGTCGGCGCCCCGCCCGCTCGCCGACCGGCTCCGGCCCGGCACGCTCGCCGAGGTCGTCGGCCAGGATCACCTCACCGGCCCGGACGGCGCGCTGACGCGGTTGCTGCGTGGGCGGACCTTCGGCTCGCTGGTGTTCTGGGGACCGCCCGGCACCGGCAAGACGACGGTGGCGCGCCTGCTCGCGCACGAGACCGACCTGCATTTCGAGCAGATCTCGGCGATCTTCTCCGGCGTGCCCGACCTGCGCAAGGTGTTCGAGGCCGCGCGCAAACGCCGGGCGACGGGGCAGGGGACGCTGCTCTTCGTCGACGAGATCCACCGCTTCAACCGGGCGCAGCTCGACGCCTTCCTGCCGGTGATGGAGGACGGGACGGTGACGCTCGTGGGGGCGACCACCGAGAACCCGTCCTTCGAGCTCAACGCAGCGCTGCTGTCGCGCGCCCGCGTCCTGCTGTTCCGCGCGCTCGACGACGGCGCCATCGCCAAGCTGATCGCGCGGGCGGAGGACCTGACGGGCCAGGCGCTGCCGCTCACCGAGGAGGCGCGCGGCGTGCTCGTGCGCATGGCCGACGGCGACGGGCGCGCGGCGCTGACCCTGTGCGAGGAGGTCTGGCGCTCCGCCAAGCCCGACGAGATCCTCGACGCGGAGGTGCTGCAGACGCTCGTCCAGCGCCGCGCGCCGAACTACGACAAGGCGCAGGAGGGCCACTACAACCTGATCAGCGCGCTGCACAAGACGGTGCGCGGCTCGGACCCGGACGCGGCCCTGTACTATCTCTGCCGCATGCTCGACGGCGGCGAGGACCGCCTGTTCATCGCCCGCCGGCTGGTGCGGATGGCGGTGGAGGATATCGGGCTCGCCGACCCGCAGGCGCTGGTGATCACCACCGCCGCCAAGGACGCGTTCGACTTCCTCGGCAGCCCCGAGGGCGAGCTCGCTCTGGCACAGGCGGTGATCTACCTCGCCTGCGCCCCGAAATCGAACGCCGCCTACGAGGCCTACAAGGCCGCGACCCGCATCGCTAAGGAGCACGGCTCGCTGCCGCCGCCGCGCACCATCCTCAACGGCTCGACCAAGCTGATGAAACGGCTCGGCTACGGCGAGGGCTACCGCTACGACCACGACGAGCCGGAGGCGTTCTCGGGGCAGGATTACTGGCCGGAACGGCTCGGCCGCCAGCACCTCTACGCGCCGACCGACCGCGGCATGGAGAGCCGCTACCGCGACCGGCTCGCCCACTGGGAGCAGCTGCGCCGGGAGCGGCGCGAGGAGGGGTGAGCGCCGGCATGGACGTCCTCCTGAAAGGCGTGGCCGGCGGCCTCATGACGATGGCGATCGTGCTGGCCTCGCGCCGCGGCAACGTCCTGCCCGGCATCCTGCCGCTGGCGCCGACCTTCGCGATCATCGCGCTGCTCGCGGTCGGGGCGAAGGGCGAGGCCGGCGCCTTCCGCGAGACCTGCCTCGCGGGCGTCCGCACGATTCCCGCCTACCTCGTCTTCCTCGCCGTGGCGTGGTGGCTCGGCGGGTTCTGCGACCATCGCGTCGCCCTCCTCGGCGGGCTTTGTGCATGGCTGCTGGCCGCGCTCGCGATCTTCCTCGCACCGCGCTGGCTGTGAACGCTGGACCGGGGGCCCGCCAGCCTGTAGGGCACCCGCCCCCCGACCCTTCGCGAAAGACAAAGACCCGATGGCGGCCTGCGGCCTCGATTTCGGCACGTCGAACACGACCCTCGGACACCGCACCGCGCCGGGTCCGCGCCTCGTCCCGCTGGAGGGGCGCCACGTCACCATCCCGAGCGCGATCTTCTTCGAGCCGAACCGCGAGGCGGTGATCGGCCGGGCGGCGACCGAGGCCTATGTCGAGGGCACGCCGGGCCGGATGATGCGCAGCCTCAAGTCGGTGCTGGGCTCCGGCCTGATCGAGGAGACGACCCAGGTCGGGCGCGAGCGCGTGCGCTTCCGCGACGTGATCGGGCGCTACCTCGCCGCGGTGAAGGCGCGGGCCGAGACCGCGGCCGGCGAGACCTTCGACACGGTGGTGCACGGGCGCCCGGTCCACTTCGTCGACGGCGACGCCGAGGGCGACCGCCGGGCCGAGGACACCCTCCGCGAGATCGCCGAGAGCATCGGCTTCCGCCACGTCTCGTTCCAGTACGAGCCGATCGCCGCGGCGCTCGACCACGAGCAGAGCGTCCGCAGCGAGGAGATCGCGCTGATCGCCGACATCGGCGGCGGCACCTCGGACTTCTCGATCGTGCGGCTGTCGCCCGAGCGGCATGCCAAGGCGGAGCGGGCCGACGACATCCTTGCCAACGACGGCGTCCGCATCGGCGGCACCGACTTCGACCGCTTCCTCAGCCTCGGCACGGTGATGCCGCTGCTCGGCCTCGGCAGCCCGATGAAGCGCCCCGAGCTCTCGGTGCCGAACGCCTATTTCCACGACCTCGCCACGTGGTCGAGCATCAACCGGCTCTACAACGCCAAGACCCTGCGCGAGATCGCCGAGATCATCCGCGACGGCGCGCGTCCGGACCTCGTCGAGCGCCTGCGCACGGTGGTCGAGCTGGAGCGCGGGCATTCGCTCGCCATCGCCGTCGAGGGCGCCAAGATCGCTGCCTCGAACGACGGCGCCTCCGAGGTCGATCTCGATTGGGTCGAGCCGGGCCTGGCGGCCTCGGTCGACCGGACGGCCCTCGTGTCCCACACCGAACCGCTGGCGGTGCGGATCTCCGAGCGGGTCGGGCGCTGCCTCGCCCAGGCGGGCTTGCGCGCGGACCGGATCGATTCGCTGTTCCTCACCGGCGGCTCCACCGGCCTGCCGCATGTCCGCAAAGGGCTGACGTCCTGCCTGCCCGGCGCCCGTGTCGTCGAGGGCGACACCTTCGGCTCGGTCGGCATCGGTCTCACCATCGAGGCGATCCGCCGGGCGGCCTGAGCCGCGACGCCGGCCTGCCGTGCGGCGAGGGCGAATTGTCGCCGCCGCGGGCGGGTGCTAACGCCCTCGCATGACAGGTAATCCACCACGCGGCGGCGGCTCGGCCGGGAAAGGCTCCGGCCGGGGCCCGGACAAGGGCGCAGGCAAGACCGTCGGCAAGGGCTCCGGCCGTCCGCCCGCCGCGAAGTCCGCGGCCGGCAAAGCCGCGGCCGGAAAGGCCGCCTTCGGCAAGAGCGCGAGCCGCGCCCCCCGCGCCGGCGGTCCCGGGAAGCCGCGATTCGGCCGGCCCGAGCGCGCCGGCACCGGTCCGCGCAGCTCGGCGCTGGACGCGGCCCAGCGCGCCGCGCAGCTTCGCGGCGACGACGCGACCGGACGGTCGCCCTGGGGCGAGGTCGAGGGGGCCGAGCCGGCCCCCCGGCCTGCCCGCGCGCCGCGGCGCCCGGCGCCGGAGGAGCACGGCTCGACGGAGCAGACCCGCGCCGAGCCGTCCCGTACCAAGCCGGCGATCGCGCGGGCGACCCGTCCGCGGCCGGCCGACGAGATGCCGGCGCCCCTCGCCGAGGGACCGACCCGGCGCCAGCAGCGCGCGGCGGCCTCGGCGACGCTGGCGTCCGGCGTGCAGACGCTGACCGTCGAGACCGACGAGGCCGGGATGCGGATCGACCGCTTCCTCACCGCGCGGTTCCCGCAGCTGCCCTTCGCCCGGGTCCAGAGCATCGTCCGCAAGGGCGAGCTGCGGGTCGACGGCAAGCGCGCCAAGCCCAACGACCGACTCGAGCCGGGCATGGCGGTGCGGGTGCCGCCGCTCAAGCTCGACCAGCCCGCCGACCGGCCGCGCAACCCGGTGCGGGACCAGAACGACGCCGAGTTCATCCGCTCGCTGATCCTCTACGAGGACGCGGACATGATGGTGCTGAACAAGCCGTTCGGCCTGGCGGTCCAGGGCGGCTCGGGCACCGTCCGGCACGTGGACGGGCTGCTCGAGGCGCTGGCCGGCCCAGACGGGCAGAAGCCGCGCCTCGTCCACCGCCTCGACAAGGACACCGCCGGCTGCCTGATCGTCGCCAAGACCCGGGTCGCGGCGGCGACGCTCGCCAAGAGCTTCCGCTCGCGGGCGGCCCGGAAGATCTACTGGGCGCTCACCGCCGGCGTGCCGCGCACGCCGCAGGGCCGGGTCTCGACCTACCTCGTCAAGGAGGAGCCGACCGATGCCGACGCCCGCATGCGGATCGCCCAGCACGGCGAGGAGGGCGCCACCCACGCGCTGACCTACTACGCCACCGTCGACCAGGCGGCGCAGAAGGTGTCGTGGCTGTCGTTCAAGCCGGTGACCGGGCGGACGCACCAATTGCGGGCGCATGCCGCCTATATCGGGCATCCGATCGTCGGCGACCCGAAATACTTCTCGGTCGAGAACTGGGCGCTGCCCGGCGGCATCCAGAACCGGCTCCACCTGCTCGCCCGCCGGATCGTGATCCCGCATCCGCGCACCGGCAAGCCGATCGACGTGAGCGCGCCGCTGCCGCCGCACATGGCCCAGAGCTGGAACCTGCTCGGTTTCGATGCCGCGCGCTACGACCCGATCGTCGACGCGCCGGAGGCGTGAGGCCAAGCGTTCGTGATCGCGGCGGCGCCCGGCCGTCATGCACCGCGCGGGCCGCGAGGGTTGGCAACCGCCCCACGAGGCTCATATCCTCGAAGTGCATTGGGCCGGCGGCCATCCGCCCTGGGCACCCGGCCGACATCGACCCTCGTGGTGAGACCTGATCGACATGAAGCTCACGACGCTGGCCTGCCTCGCCGCCCTCGGCCTGCTCGGCCCCGAGACGCTGGCGACGGCCGCGCCCGCGGCGCCCCCGAGCGCGCAGGCGCAGCCGTCGCTGGGCCGCGCGGGGCCGCCCAGCGCCCGCAGCGGCGACAAGCGGCGGCGTTCGTACGCCGCGTGCAACCGCGCCTCGCATGCGCGCGCGCTCCACGGCGGCAGGCGGCGCCGATTCCTGATCCGGTGCAAGCTCGGCTACGAGCGGCCGCGCACCCCGTCGGCGGCGCAGCAGCAGGCGGCCCCGACGGCCGCGACGGCGCCCGCGTCGGCCCCGCCGACGCCATCGGCGCCGGCTCCCGCGGAGCGCAGGCCGTGAGGCGGCCCTGCCGTCCCGGCACGTGAAGCTCGTCGTCTTCGACGTCGACGGCACCCTGGTCGACAGCCAGCACCTGATCGTCGCCGCGCAGGGCACGGCGTTCGCCGAGAATGGGCTTCCGGCGCCGAGCCGCGCCGAATCGCTCTCAGTGGTCGGCCTCTCGCTGCCCCAGGCGTTCCGGCGCCTCGTCGGGGACGACGGCCCGGTCGCCGAGCTGTCCGAGAGCTACAAGCGTGCGTTCAACGCCCTCCGGCTCGACCCGGACTACGAGGAGCCGCTGTTTCCCGGCATGGGCGAGCTGATCGCGCGGCTGCACGCCCGCGACGACGTGCGGCTCGGCATCGCCACCGGCAAGTCGCGGCGCGGCGTCGACCACCTCGTCGCCTTCAACGGCTGGGAAGGGTGGTTCGCCACCACCCAGACCGCCGACGACGCACCCTCGAAGCCCGATCCCGCGATGCTGCTCCAGGCGATGGCGGAGGCGGGCGTCGGCCCGTCGGCGACCGTGATGGTCGGGGACACCAGCTACGACATGGCGATGGCGGTGGCGGCGGGCGCCGCGGCCATCGGCGTCGCCTGGGGCTATCATCCCGCCGGCGCCCTGTTCGGCGCCGGCGCCGTGACTGTCGTGGACACGGCCTCGGCTCTCGGCGACCTGTTCCGGGACGGGTCCGGCGGCTGATCGGGCTCGCGAAACCGCACCCGATCGCCTATCTCCGAACCATGAGCGACGACGTCACGCAAGACTGGCTGGGCCAGCCCTCCGACACCCCGCGCCCCGACCCGATGCGGGCGGTGCGCGACCACGGCAAGCCGGTGCTGCCGAAGCGCTTCTACAAGGAGACCGGGTTCGCGGAGGGCGCGGGCGGCTTCCGCCTGACGCTGGACGGACGCCCGGCCAACACGCCGGCGCGCAACCCGCTGGCGGCGCCGACGCGGGCGCTGGCCGAGCGCCTCGCCGCCGAGTGGGCGGCGCAGGGCGAGACCATCGATCCGGCCAGGATGCCGTTTACCCGTCTGATCAACACCGCGATCGACGGCGTCGCCCCGCGCATGGCGACGGTGGCCGAGGATCTGTGGCCCTACGCCGGCACCGACCTCGTCGCCTATCGCGCCGGCTCGCCCGAGCGCCTGGTCGCGGCACAAGCCGAAGCCTGGGACCCGATCGTCGCGTGGGCGCGCGAGGCGCTGGGCGCCCGGCTGATCCTGAGCGAGGGCGTGATGCACGTCGCGCAGCCGGAGGATTCGGTCGCGGCCCTGCGCCGGGCGGTGTCGGCGATCGACGACCCGTTCCGGCTCGCCGCCTTCCACACCCTGACGACCTTGAGCGGCTCTCTGCTGATCGCGCTGGCGGTGCTCGCCGGCCGCCTCACCGCGGAGGAGGGTTGGGACGCGGCCCATGTCGACGAGACCTACCAGGCTGCCGTCTGGGGCGCCGACGAGGATGCCGCGACCCGGCTCGCCGGGCGCAAGGTCGAGTTCCTGGCCGCGGCCGAGGTGGCGGCGCTCGCGCGCTGAGCGAAGTGGTCGCGCTGGCGCGCCCGGCGAGGTGGCGGGCCAGGCTTTGCCGGAGCGGTCGCGCACCGGAAAATTCGCCTTGTCGCCTCGCCAAATCAGGTTCAATTCCCCGGCGCGGAACCGCGTGCTAAGGCGCTTCGAAGCTTGAGCGGGCCGGCCTCCTCGGCCAGCTTAGGCAAGACAAGACTCTTCCGACGCCCGAGGCAGGACCGCTCGACCCATGAAGGACATTCTGGAAAAGCTCGAGGAGCGCCGGTCGCTTGCCCGCCTCGGCGGCGGCGAGAAGCGGGTCGACGCCCAGCACAAGCGCGGCAAGCTCACGGCGCGCGAGCGCATCGAGCTCCTGCTCGACCACGGGTCGTTCGAAGAGTTCGACATGTTCGTGCAGCACCGCTCGACCGATTTCGGAATGGAGAAGCAGAAGATCCCCGGCGACGGCGTCGTCACCGGCTGGGGCACGGTCAACGGCCGCACCGTGTTCCTGTTCTCGAAGGACTTCACCGTGTTCGGCGGCTCGCTCTCCGAGACGCACGCGCAGAAGATCATCAAGGTCCAAGACATGGCCCTGAAGATGCGCGCCCCGATCATCGGCATCTTCGATGCCGGCGGCGCGCGCATCCAGGAGGGCGTGGCGGCCCTCGGCGGCTACGGCGAGGTGTTCCGGCGCAACGTCGCGGCGTCCGGCGTCATCCCGCAGATCTCGGTGATCATGGGGCCGTGCGCGGGCGGCGACGTCTACTCGCCGGCGATGACCGACTTCATCTTCATGGTCCGCGACACGAGCTACATGTTCGTCACGGGCCCCGACGTGGTGAAGACCGTCACCAACGAGGTCGTCACCGCGGAAGAGCTCGGCGGGGCCAAGGTCCACACCACGAAGTCGTCGATCGCCGACGGCGCGTTCGAGAACGACGTCGAGGCAATCCTCCAGATCCGCCGGCTGCTCGACTTCCTCCCGGCCAACAACATCGACGGCGTGCCGGAGATCGAGAGCTTCGACGACCCGCTGCGGCTCGACAAGTCGCTCGACACGCTGATCCCGGACAACCCGAACAAGCCCTACGACATGGGCGAGCTGATTCGCCGGGTCGTCGACGAGGGCGACTTCTTCGAGATCCAGGCGGCCTACGCCCGCAACATCATGACCGGCTTCGGCCGGATCGAGGGCCGCACGGTCGGGTTCGTGGCCAACCAGCCGATGGTGCTGGCGGGCGTCCTCGACTCGGACGCCTCGCGCAAGGCCGCCCGCTTCGTGCGCTTCTGCGACGCCTTCTCGATCCCGATCGTGACCTTCGTCGACGTTCCGGGCTTCCTGCCGGGCACCGCGCAGGAATACGGCGGCCTGATCAAGCACGGCGCCAAGCTGCTGTTCGCCTACTCCCAGGCGACGGTGCCGCTGGTGACGATCATCACGCGAAAGGCCTTCGGCGGCGCCTACGACGTGATGGCTTCCAAGCACGTCGGCGCCGACCTGAACTACGCCTGGCCGACCGCGCAGATCGCGGTGATGGGCGCCAAGGGCGCCGTCGAGATCATCTTCCGCAGCGAGCTCGGCGACACCGACAAGATCGCCGCGCGCACCGGCGAGTACGAGGACCGCTTCCTGTCGCCGTTCGTGGCGGCCGAGCGCGGCTACATCGACGAGGTGATCATGCCGCATTCCACCCGCAAGCGCATCGCGCGGGCGCTGGGCATGCTGCGCACCAAGGAGATGGAGCAGCCCTGGAAGAAGCACGACAACATCCCGCTCTGAGGGCGGGAGGCAACGAGGTGCGGGTCGTCGACCGCACCGCGAAGGCACGTCTTGTGATACTGGCTGCTAATATCATACGAAGCTCGGCGGACGGCATCGGACGACGCTGGCGGCGATCTTCGCCGACCCCGTGCGCTCGGGTGTCGTCTGGTCCGACATCGAGTCCCTGATGAGCGCGTGCGGCGCGGAGATCACGGAAGGCCGCGGGTCGCGGATCCGGGTGGCCCTGCACGGGGTGCGGGCGGTGTTTCACCGGCCTCATCCGCAGGAGGAGACGGACAAGGGCGCGGTCAAGTCGGTGCGACGCTTCCTGATCGAGGCTGGAGTCACGCCATGACGACGATGCAGTATCGGAACTACGAAGCCTCCGTCGAACACGATGCGGAAGCCGATATCTTTCACGGCGAGGTCTTGGATCTCCGCGACGTGATCACGTTCCAGGGCCGGTCCGTCGACGAGCTGAAGCAGGCGCTCGCCGACAGCGTCGAGGATTACCAAGCCTTCTGCGCCGAGCGCGGGGAAGAGCCGGAGAAGGCCTTTTCCGGGCAGTTCGTGGTGCGCGTCGAGCCGGGCCTGCATCGCGCGCTGGTCTCGTCAGCGCGCCGGGCCGGAATCAGCCTCAACAAGTGGGTCGCCCGCACGTTGGAGCAGGCGGCCGATTGAGGCGGCCCTCCGCGCTCAGCTCCGGTCGCTGTGCTCGATCACGGCGCACATCGTCAGGGGGCCCTTGTCGGTGCCCGAGACGGAGCAGGTGATGCGGGCGCCGCCGGCGTCGACGTTGCTGTGGCGCAGGCGGCTCGCCGCCTCGCGGGCCTTGTGGGCCGCCGCCTCGATCACGTCGGCCGCGATGCCGGTGACGGCGTGGCCGGCCTTGCCGAACAGGGCGTAGTAGCCGTCGGGCGGGGCGTCGCCGCGGAACTGCGCGCCGACCGACGAGAGCTGCGGGCCGCCGCAGGACAGCGTCAGGGTGGTGCCGTCGCCGGCCGTGAAGTTGGCGAAGTCGGCGCTGCGGTTGCCGGGACTCGCCGTCGTCGCCTTGGCGACCTTGTCGATCAGGTCGCCGCATTCGTCGGCGAGCGCCGGGACGGGCAGAGCGAGGATGAGGCCGACGAGGAGCGCGCGCATGCCGAGAACGTAGCGTGCGTGCGCGAAACGGCCAGCGCCGGCGCGTGAGGCGTCTCGCCGCTCAGGCGGTAGGCGACGGGCTCGACCCGAGCTCGAGCAGAACGATCTCGGGCGGCACGCCGAGGCGGACCGGGATGCGGCTGACTCCGAACCCGCCCGAGACGATCATGTGGCGCCCGTCGGTGACGACGTGGCCGTAGGAATAGTCGTGCCCGTGGATCGGGCGGATCGCCGGCGAACGGCCGAGCAGGCGGATCTGGCCGCCATGGGTGTGCCCGGCAAGCGTCAGCGACACCCGCTCCGGCACGTCGACGAAGGCGTCCGGCTCGTGGATCATCAGGATCACCGGCGCCGCGTCGGTCACCTTGGCCATCGTCGCGGGCAGGTCGTCGCGACCGCTGTCGTCGTCGAAGACCAGGAACGGCTGCTGGTCGCCCAGCCCCGCGATCCAGAACGGGTGCCCGTCCTTGGAAAGGCGCAGCGCGTCGTTCTCCATCACCGGGATGCCGACCGCCTCGAGCACGCGGCGTGCTTCCGGCACGCCGCCGCGGGCCGCCTGAGCGGCCGCGTCGTCCCACCAATCGTGGTTGCCGAGGATCGAGTAGGTGCCGAGCGGCGCGCGCAGGCCCGCGGCGAGCCGCGCGAACTCGGGCAGCGGCACGCGTTTCCAGGCGATGCGGCCGGCGGCCGGATAGTCGCCGAGCATGAGGATCAGGTCGGGCGACAGCGCGTTCGTCGCGTCGACGATCTCGGCGACGCGGTCGAGCGGCATGAACGGCTCGCAGACGTGGAAGTCGGCGAGCACCGCGACCTTGAGGGCGAGCCCCGGCGCCCAACCCGGCAGGCGCGGGGCGTAGTGGGTCACCACGAGGCGATGCAGCGGCTCGACGCCGAAGGCGTAGGCGCCGGTCGAAAGCCCCGCCGCAGCGAAGGTGCCGCCGATTCCGGTCAGGACCTGCCTGCGGCTCGGCAGGATCAGCATGGAAGCCTCGGGTTCGCGTCTGTCGGGCGCTCCTAGCGCGGCACTCCGGCGAAAGCGCGGCGCGGGCTGGGAGCGGGCGACGATGACGCGAACCCGTCGAGAAAGTCTGAACCGAACCGTCGGGAACGGGGCGGTTCGCGCGATCGGTCAGTCGATCGGCGCATCCTCGTGCACGATGCCGAGCACGCCCTTGCGGTTGGTCCGCGGGGCGACCTTGCCGGCCGGCTTCACCGAGTGGGCGGCGGCAGCGAGCGCCGGAAGCGCGAGGGGACGGAAGCCGTAGCGGGCCTCGGCCTGGTCCATCTGCCGGCGCTCGGGCTCGTGAGCCTGGGCCTGCATCTCCGAACCTTGCATCGCATCGGGGGCGTACATGGGTTTGCGTCCTGTGGTCGTTCGCGTGACGGTCGCGCCGTCGCTTCGTGCCCCCACGCCGCTCCAGGGCGGTGGCGGGCGATTCGAGATCATCCCCGGGTCATGAGCCGGCGGATGAACGATAAGGGTGTAGCCGGGATGAACGCAGGCTTAAGAAAACACTGCCGCGTCGCAGCATTCCAGGGGGCGCAGTACGGTGCTAGAGGGATGGCATCGCCTCCAGCCCTTCCGCGCGGATCCACGCCGCGGTCCGGTCGAGCGCCCGTGTCAGGCGGTCGAACAGGGCGTCGATCTCGTCCGCGGTGATGATCAGCGGCGGGCAGACGGCGATGCGGTCGCCCATCAGGAAGCGCACGATCAGCCCTTCCGCTTGCGCGAAGGCGACGCAGCGGGCGGCCACCCCGGCCTTCGGCTCGTACTGCCGGCGCGAGGCCTTGTCGGCGACGATCTCGAGCCCGCCGATCAGGCCGAGGCCGCGCGCCTCGCCGACGATCGGGTGCTCGGCCAACGCGGACAGCCGCGCCTGGAAGTAGGGCGCCTTCGCCGCCACGCCCTCGACGATGCGCTCGCGCTTGTAGATCTCGATGGTCTTCAGGGCGACGGCGCAGGCGACCGGGTGGCCGGAATAGGTGGTGCCGTGCCCGAAGGTGCCGATCTTCCGGCTCTGCTCGCGCATCGCCTCGTAGAGCGGCTCGTCGATCGAGACGCCGCCGAGCGGCACGTAGCCCGAGGTCAGGGCCTTGGCGAAGGAGAGTGTGTCCGGCCGCATCCCCAGCGCCTCGCTGCCGAACCAGGTGCCGAGGCGGCCGAAGCCGCAGATCACCTCGTCGGCGATGAAGCGCACGTCGTAGCGGGCGAGCACCGCCTGGATCGCCGCGAAGTAGCCCTCCGGCGGGACGATGGCGCCGCCGGCGCCCATCACCGGCTCGGCGACGAAGGCGGCCACCGTCTCCGGCCCCTCGCGCAGGATCGTGGCCTCGAGCTCGTCGGCCAGCCGCTGCGAGAACGCCGCCTCCGTCTCGCCGGGCTCGGCAAACCGGTAGACGTGCGGGCAGCCGACATGGAGGAAGCCCGGCAGCGGCAGGTCCCAGTCGGTGTGGTTGGCCGGCAGCCCGGTCATCGAGGCGGTGGCGATGGTGACGCCGTGATAGCCGCGCTGGCGCCCGATGATCTTCTTCTTCTTCGGTCGGCCCAGCGCATTGTTCAGGTACCAGGCCAGCTTGACCTGCGTGTCGTTCGCCTCCGATCCCGACGAGGTGAAGAAGATCTTCGAGGTCGGGACCGGCATCAGCTCCTTCAGCACCTCGGCCAGCTCGATCGCCGGATCGTGGCTGCGGCCGGAGAACAGGTGGGTGAACGGGAGCTTGCCCATCTGCGCGCGGGCGGCCTCGACGAGCTCGCCGTTGGAGTAGCCGAGCGCCGTGCACCACAGCCCCGCCATGCCCTCGATGTAGGGGCGGCCTTCCGTGTCGTAGACATGGACGCCCTCGCCGCGCTCGAGCACCAGCGGCCCGGCGCCCCGGTGCGCATCGAGATTGGTGTAGGGGTGGATCAGGGTTTCGACGTCGCGGACGGCGAGGTTCGAGAGCATGCGGGCGATCCGGTGCTGTGGCGCGTAGGCCCGCCACACTACCGACCCGATGCGGGCTCAGGTACCCCGGCAGAACCGCGCGGCCTCGGCCGGGCCCCTTTCGTAACCGCGAAGCCTCGACGCGATGCTCGATCCCGCCACCATCGTCGCGATGCCGGCCCCCGGCCGCGCCTGCGGCGCCTGCACGCTGTGCTGCAAGGTCTACGACGTGCCCGCGGTCGAGAGCGTCGCCGGGCAATGGTGCCGCCACACCCGGGCAGGGCGCGGCTGCGCGATCCACGCCGACCGGCCCGACCATTGCCGCGCCTTCCACTGCCTGTGGATGACGGAGAGCTGGCTCGGCCCCGAGTGGAAGCCCGACCGCGCCAAGATGGTGCTCAGCCTCGATCCGGTGAACCGCAACATGAACGTGCAGGTCGACCCCGGCCAGCCGAAGGCGTGGACGCGCGAGCCGTATTACGGGCAGCTGAAGGCCTGGGCCGCGGCCTCGCTGCCGATGAAGCGCCACGTGCTGGTCCACCTCAACAAGGCGACGACGGTGGTGCTGCCGGACCGGGACGTGCCGCTCGGGACCCTGACGCCCGACGACCGCATCACCATGCGCGAGCGCATGGGCCCGCACGGCCCGACCTTCGACATCGCGGTCGTCCGCGCCGCCTGAGGGCAACCGTCGATCGGGGGCCTTTAACCCCTCCGCAACCATACCGCGCGATAAATCCGCGACCGCCATCCTCGTACCGGAACCAGCCGGGAGGATCGTCGGGCGTGGCTTTTCCAGTACGGGTCGGTTCGGCGTGGGCACGAGACGAGGACGACGCGGACGGGGCCTCATCGGGCTCGGCACCGCCTTCACGCCCTGGATGGCCGGCCTCGGGCTGCTGGTCTCCTTCACGGCGAGCGCCGGCACCGAGACCAGCTTCGGGTCGAGCCGGCTGACCGAGAGCGACGCACGCCTGGTCCCGGCCCTGCCGGCCGGCACCGTGCTGATCGGCGCGAGCCTGCGCCGCGACGGCGCCGGCGCCCTCCTCACCATCGAGCGGGCGGACGCCGTCCGCGCCCGGCGCCGGGTCGGCGACGCGCCGCTGCAGGCCGATCTCAAGGCCGAGGCGCGGGTGTTCCCGATCGTGCAGCGCGGCGGCAAGGGCGATCCGGCGCGCGCGCCGGGCCCGAGCTTCGAGCGCACCGCGGCATCGTTGCGCGAAGCCGGCACGTCGCTGCTCTTCGCCAACCTCACCGGCAACGTCACCGGCCTGCTGACGCCGGGGACCGCCACCTGGAACCCGGACCTCGAGCCGGACGCCGGCTTCGTCCCCGTCCCCGATCTCGGGCTCGGGCGCGCCGACACCGGCACGCCCGGCGACGACGACGCGATCGCCGAAGCCGCGGAGGAACGCCGCGACGACGGCTCGACGCCGCCGGTGCCGCGCGCGGTCGCCCTGTCCTCGACGACGCCGGCGCCGGCCGACGCGACGCCGGTCGAGGTCGCCTCGGCCAGCCTGATGCTGCCGGGCCTCACCATCCGCACCGACCGGACGGAGCCGCCGGTGGCGCAATCGGTCCCCGAGGACGCCCGCCATCGCTACGCCGACCTGATCGGGCCGGACGCCATGGACAAGGAGCAGCGCTGCCTCGCCGAGGCCGTGTACTTCGAATCGCGCAGCGAGCCCGAGGCCGGCCAGGCCGCCGTCGCCCAGGTGGTGCTGAACCGCGTGAAGAGCGGGCTCTACCCGTCGAACGTCTGCGGCGTCGTCTACCAGAACCGACACCGCTACATGGGCTGCCAGTTCTCCTTCGCCTGCGAGGGCAAGGCCCTGCGCATCACCGATTCGGGCTCGTGGGCCACCGCCACCCGCATCGCGCAGTCGGTGATCGAGGGGCGCACCTACCTCGCCGAGGTCGGCGACGCGACGCACTACCATGCCGACTACGTCAAGCCGGGCTGGTCGCGGCGCCTGCGCAAGATGGACGTCATCGGCCGGCACATCTTCTACGAGCTCAAGCCCGGGCAGACGTAGGATCGAAGAGCAGCGAAATTCCGCAATGCAGTTCATCGAGGATTTACTTACGTAGACGGTAACTACGTACTCCGGATCGAGGGTTAATTTTACCCTACTTTCGGATAGTGCTTGCTTGTACAGCAACCCGACGGCCTCTTGAGCGTCGAGATGTGCGCGCCCTTCGCGTCATCCCTTTCGTTCCGCGTATCAGAGGAAGCCGTCATGACCGCGCCGGTCGCCCGAAACACCCTGCTCTTCGCCGCCCTCGCCGGTGCCGTCCTCGTCGCATCGCCCGCTTCGGCCGGTGGCTGCTACGGCTCCGAATGCTACCGCCACGTCTCGACCCCGCCGGTGTTCGACACCGTGCAGGAAAACGTACTGGTGCGGCCGCCCCGCACGATCTACCGCACCACGCCGCCGGTCTACGACACCGTGTCGGAGCGGGTGATGGTGTCGCCCGGCGGCCGGACCTGGCAGACCCGGCGCGGGCCCTACGGCGAGCTGATCGGCTGCTGGGTCACCACCCCGCCGCAGTTCGCGGTGCAGCACCGCCGCGTGCTGGTGCAGCCGGCCCAGTCGATCCCCGAGACGATCCCGCCGGAATACGCCAGCGTCAGCCGCCGCGTCCTCGTCGCGCCGGCCCGCTCGGGCTGGGTGCCGGTCGGCGGCGGCTATGGCGGCGGATACGGTGGCGGCTACCAGGGCGTCGGCTATGGCGGGCCGCGGTTCGGCTCGATCCCGGACGCGCTCGGCATCGCCGGCGCGAGCTCGGCCGATATCGGCGTCGGCCTCGGCTTCTCCTCGGGCAGCCTCTACGACGGCTACTGAGAGTCTCCGCCCGCAACGCCCCGCCGGAGCCCGATCCTCCGGCGGGTTGATTTCGCGCCGCTCCCACCACAGGTCCCCCGAACGCATCGGGAGGCGAGCATGGCGCGGTTCAAGGCTTGGGTGATCGAGAAGGGCGAGGCCGGTCAGAGCCTGTCCTTCACCGATTTCGACGAGGCCGACCTGATGGACGGCGACGTCACCGTCCGCGTCACCCATTCGTGCCTGAACTACAAGGACGGGCTGGCGATGACCGGCGCGTCGCCGGTGGTGCGCCGTTTCCCGATGATCCCCGGCATCGACTTCTCGGGCGTCGTCGAGGCCTCCGACCACCCCGACTACAAGCCCGGCGACGCGGTGGTTCTCACCGGCTGGGGCGTCGGTGAGACGCATCTGGGCGCCTATGCCGAGAAGGCGCGGGTGAAGGGCGATTGGCTGGTGCCGCTGCCCGCCGGCCTGTCGCCCGAGCAGGCGATGGCGATCGGCACCGCCGGCTACACCGCGATGCTCTGCCTGATGGCGCTCGACGCCCACGGCCTGACCCCGAAGGACGGTCCCGCCCTGGTCACCGGCGCCTCGGGCGGCGTCGGCTCGGTCGCGGTCGCGCTGCTGGCGCGAGCCGGCTGGCACGTGATGGCCTCGACCGGGCGCGCCGGGGAAGCGGAGTATCTCAAGTCCCTCGGCGCCGCCGAGATCGTCGACCGCGACGAGCTCGGCAAGCCCGGCAAGCCGCTCGGCAAGGAGCGCTGGGCCGTGGCCGTCGACGCCGTCGGCTCGACGACGCTCGCCAACGTGCTCGCCCAGACCAAGGCCGACGGAGCGGTCGCCGCCTGCGGCCTGGCGCAGGGCATGGACCTGCCGACCTCGGTCGCCCCCTTCATCCTGCGCGGCGTGTCGCTGCTGGGCATCAACAGCGTGACCACGCCGCAGGCGAAGCGGCGCGCCGCCTGGGCGCGGCTGGCCGACGAGCTCGACCTGCAGAAGCTTGCGGCGATGACGAACCGCGTCGGCCTCGCCGAGGTCGGCGGCCTTGGAGCCGACATCCTCTCGGGCAAGATCCGCGGCCGGACGGTGGTCGAGATCGGCTGACGCGCGACGCCGAACGCCGATCGCCCCGGCGATGAGTCGGCTTCGGGACGGAACCGCGGCGCAAGCCGGGGCATTCTCGACCCATGAGCAGTGCATTCGTTCGCGAGAAGGAGGGCGGGGAAGCCTTCGAGGACCTCCCCGACCGCCCGATCTCCCCCCACACCAACTTCGTCACCCCGGCGGGGCTCGCGCAGATCGAGCAGGAGGTCGCGCGCCTCCAGGCCGAGCAGGCTCAGCTGACGCTCGACGACAAGGCCGACACCGCCCGCGTCACGCGCGACCTGCGCTACTGGACCACGCGCCTCGGCACGGCCCAGCTCGTCGAGACGGTCGAGGGCGACACCGTGCATTTCGGCTCGACGGTGACCGTGCTGCGCGAGGACGACACCCGCCAGACCTTCCACATCGTCGGCGAGGACGAGGCCGATCCGGCCAAGGGCTCGATCGCCTACGTCGCCCCGCTCGCCAAGGCGATCACCGGCAAGAGCGTCGGCGACGTCGTCGAGGTGAACGGGCAGGAGGTCGAGATCACCGAGATCAAGGCCGGCTGATCGTCGGTTCGTCCCGCCCGGCTAAGCCGTTCCGTCGTTCGCCGTACGGCCCTCGATGACCGGGCGCAGCGCGACGACCGCATCGCCGACGAAATCCATGAAGGCCCGGACCCGCACCGAATGGCGCAGGTCCGGGTGCGTCAGCATCCACAGGCCGTCGGCGAAGTGGGGATCGGGTGGCCGCAGCCGGCGCAAACCCGGCCGCCGATCGGCGCTGAGGCAGGGCAGCAGGCCGATGCCGATGCCGGCCTCCACAGCCTCGCACAGGCCGGCGACCGTGTTCAGCTGCATCACGATGCGGTCCGGGTCGCCGTGCTCGGCGACAAAGCGCAGGAACCTGCCGTCGCCGACCTGCTCCGACGGCGCCACCCAATCCGCACGCCGCGGGTCGCGATCCGTATCGTCGGCGCGGCCGTAGAGGGCCCAACCGACGGTCGAGAGGCGGCGCCCGAACAGGTTCTGCGGCGGGTCGTTGCTGGCGCGGACCGCCACATCGGCATCGCGGCGCGAGAGGTTCAGCGCGTCGTCGGACACCACCACGTCGAGGCGGATCCCCGGGCACCGGGTGCGAAAATCGGCGAGGATCGGCATCAGCAGGTCGGTGACCAAGCCCGACGGCGCGGTGATGCGGAGAAGGCCGGTCGGTTCCGAGGCGCGCCCGGCGACGTCGCGGGCGAAACGCGCGACGGTCTCCTCCATCGCGCCGGCCGCCTCGACCATCGCCATCCCGGCCTGCGTCGCCGCGTAGCCCGCACGCGAGCGCTCGAACAGGCGTGCGCCGACGGACGCCTCGATCGCCGCAAGGCGCCGAAACGCGGTCGAGTGGTTGATGCCGAGGCGTGCGGCGGCCGCGGTCAATCCGCCATGGTCGGCGATGGCCTTCACCAGCCGAAAGTCGTCCCAGGGCGTCGCCATCCATCGACCTTGCATTCACGCAAGATCGTTCTTGCAGATCGGGGCATTTGCGCAAAGCCCGGCGGGTACGATCTTCGGGTGAGCGCGAGGCGGCCGCCGATCCCGGCATCGCCGCCCGGCCATGCGAACGGAAGCCGACGATGACGAAGATCCTGGTGCTGTACTATTCGTCCTGGGGCCACGTGGAGCAGCTCGCCCACGCCGCCGCCGAGGGCGCGCGCGAGACCGGCGCCGAGGTGCACGTGAAGCGCGTGCCCGAGCTGGTGCCGGAGGAGGTCGCCAAGCAATCGCATTACAAGCTCGACCAGCCGGCCCCGATCGCGAAGCCCGAGGAGCTGGCCAACTACGACGCGATCATCTTCGGCACGCCGACCCGCTACGGCAACATGGCCGCGCAGATGAAGCAGTTCATCGACCAGACCGGCGGCCTCTGGGCGACGGGCGCCCTCGTCGGCAAGGTCGGCTCGGTGTTCACCTCCACCGGCTCGCAGCATGGCGGGCAGGAGACCACGATCACCAGCTTCCACACCGTGCTGCTGCACCACGGCATGGTGATCGTCGGGCTTCCCTACTCGTTCAAGGGGATGAGCGACGTGCAGACGGTGTCGGGCGGCACGCCCTACGGCGCCAGCACCATCGCCGGCGGCGACGGCTCGCGCCAGCCGATCGCGATCGAGCTCGAGGGGGCGAAGTTCCAGGGCCGGCACGTGGCCGGGATCGCCGCCAAGCTGGCGGGCTGACGCCGTCGAGGGCCGGGGCGGTTCGCTGCCTTGGCCCGCCGCTGCCGGAAAAGCGCAAGAAAAAAGGCTCGGATTGCTCCGAGCCTGGAAGGAAAAAGGCCATTGGGGGCTGAACTGGCCTTCGTGATGGGGAAACAGCCCTCGCGACCCCTGGTTCCACGCCGGACGAAAGTTTTTTTCAGCGCGGGGCGGCGGCCCGTCCGAGCCGGTCCAGGATCGCCTCGCCAAGGCCGTCGGCGGGGATCCGGCACACCGCGATCATCGCGGATCCCGACGCGTCGAGGTCGCGCAAGGCGGCGAACAGGCGGGACGCCGCCTCCGTGAGGTCGCCGCGCGGAGAGAGGTTCGAGACCGCGCGCGCGCGCTCGATCCCCACCGGGCGCGACGCACCGAACAGCAGCACCGCCTCCTCGGGCTCGACCACCTCGGCGTCGAGCCGCAACGCGGCCCGCGGCGCGTAGTGCGAGGCCAGGAGGCCGGGGCCGATCGGCCGGGCCGCATCGTCCTGCGCCGGTGCGGCCAACGCCGTCCCGAGCACGGCCGCGATCGCCTCGCGGGTGATGCCGCCGGGCCGGAGCAGCCGCGGCGGGCCGCCGAGGCAGGCGATCACCGTCGATTCGATCCCGACCGGGGTGTCGCCGCCGTCGAGCACGGCCGCGATCCGCCCGTCGAGGTCGGCGAGCACGTGGTCGGCCCGCGTCGGGCTGACCCGGCCCGAGCGATTCGCCGACGGGGCGGCGACGGGGCGGCCGATTGCGGCGAGAAGATCGCGGGCGAGCGGGTTGGCGGGAACCCGCAGCGCCACGCTCGGCAGGCCGGCACGCGCCAGGTCGCACACGGTGGTGCCGCCCGAGGCCGGCACCACCAGGGTGAGCGGGCCCGGCCAGAACGCCTCCGCGAGCCGAAGCGCGTGGTCGTCGAACGTGCCCTGACCCTCGGCGGCGGTGCGGCCGGGCAGATGGGCGATCAGCGGGTTGAAGCGCGGGCGCGCCTTCGCCGCGAAGATCCCGGCGACCGCCTCCGCATCGGTGGCGTCGGCGCCGAGGCCGTAGACGGTCTCGGTGGGGAAGGCGACGCAGGCGCCGGCCCGGATCAGGCGCGCCGCCTCCGCCACGCCCGATCCGTCGCCCGGGAGGCGGGCCGTCGGGCGCCGGCCCGAGGCCGGGGCGGGGATTGACGCGAGATCGTTCATATATAAACCATCTCCGGCGGTGACGGCGGGGCCGGTTCGGGCGTATGCCGTCAGCGGAGGGCGTGGGCCTAGCGTGCCCCCGCGCCGACCGTCAAACGAGACGCCGAGGCGCGGTCGAACCGGGCCGGGCGGGAGGAACAGCCGATGAGCTACCGCGCACCCGTGTCCGAGATGGTGTTCACCCTGCAGCACATCGCCGGGCTCGACGGCACGGGCGCGCTCGGCATCGAGGACGCGGACGCGATCCTCACCGAGGCCGGACGCCTCGCCGCCGACGTGCTCGCCCCGCTGAACCGCATCGGCGACCGGCACGGCGCGACGCTCGCGGACGGCGTCGTCACCACGGCGCCGGGTTTCGCGGACGCCTACAGGACATTCGTCGCCGGCGGCTGGAACGGGCTCACCGCCGACCCGGACCATGGCGGGCAGGGCCTGCCGCAGGTGCTCGACGCGGCCTGCACCGAGATGTGGAACGGCGCCAACCTCGCCTTCGGCCTGTGCCCGCTGCTCACCGCCGGCGGCATCGAGGCGCTGGCGGCGCACGGCTCGGAGGATCTGAAGGCGCGCTACCTCGGCAAGCTCGTCTCCGGCGAGTGGACCGCGACGATGAACCTGACCGAGCCGCAGGCCGGCTCGGACCTGGCCGCGATCCGCACCCGCGCGGAGCCGGCCGGCGACGGCAGCTACCGCATCGTCGGCTCGAAGATCTACATCACCTACGGCGCCCACGACATGGCCGAGAACATCGTCCACCTCGTGCTCGCCCGCCTGAAGGATGCGCCCGCGGGCACCCGCGGCATCTCGCTGTTCCTGGTGCCGAAGGTGCTCCCCGACGGGTCGGAGAACGACCTGCGCTGCTCGGGCCTGGAGCACAAGCTCGGCATCCACGCCTCGCCGACCTGCTCGATGGCCTTCGGCGACAACGGCGGCGCCGTCGGCTGGCTGATCGGCGAGGCGAATCGCGGGCTCGCCTGCATGTTCACGATGATGAACAACGCCCGCCTCAATGTCGGGCTGCAGGGCGTGGGCATCGCCGAGGCGGCGACGCAGCGGGCGCTGGCCTACGCCCGCGAGCGCCGGCAGGGAAAAGCGCCGGGCTCCGCCGAGACGAGCCCGATCGTCGCCCATCCGGACGTGCAGCGCATGCTGCTGACGATGAAGGCCTGCACCGCGGCCGCGCGCGGCATCTGCTACCTGACCGCGGCCGCCCTCGACGCGGCCGAGGGGCCGGAGGGCAAGGCGGCGCTCGACCGCGCCTCGCTGCTGACGCCGGTGGCCAAGGCGTTCTCGACCGACATCGCCAACGAGGTCGCCTCCCTCGGCGTGCAGGTGCACGGCGGCATGGGCTTCGTCGAGGAGACCGGCGCGGCGCAAGCGATGCGCGACGCCCGCATCCTCGGGATCTACGAGGGCACCAACGGCATCCAGGCGATCGACCTCACCGGGCGCAAGCTCCCGTTGAACGACGGCGCCACGGTGCGCGCGCAGATCGCCGCCATGCGCCGGGTCGCCGAAGCCCTGCTCAAGGCCGCCGACCCGGCCCTCGGCCACGCGCCGGCGCGGCTGCGCGCCGGCATCGAGGCCCTCGACCGTGCCACCAGCCACCAGCTGGCGAGCCTGAGGTCCAACTGGCCCGACGCGGCCCTCGCCGGCGCGACGCCGTACCTGCGGCTGTTCGGCCTGGCCCAGGGCGCGGCCTGCCTCGCCCGCGAGGCGCTGGCCGCCCGCGCCGCGCTGAAGGCGGGCGAGACCGATCCGGCGCACGCCGCGCGGATCGCGCTCGCGCGCTTCTTCGCCGAGAACCTGCTGCCGGCCGCCGACGGGCTGGCCCAGGTGGTGATCGACGGCGGCGGGTTCCTGGACGATGCGGCCGCAATTCTGATGGCATGACGCAAGCCTTCCGCCCGTCATTCCGGGTCCGCGATGCGGAGACCGGAATCCAGAACCGCAGGTGGCGCCTCATTGAGCCCGAGCGGCGGCTCCGGATCCCGGGCGCACCTTCGGCGCCCTGGGATGATGGGTCTGGAACCGAAACGGTGACATCGATCGGTCGCTGGTGAGGCCTGGAATGAATGATCAGGGGGAGGCGGAGATGAGCGAGCACGTGGCGATCACCGACGGCGCGGACGGCGTCCGGTCGATCACGCTGAACCGGCCCGAGAAGAAGAACGCGCTCACCGGGGCGATGTACGACGCGATGCGCGAGGCGCTGGCCTCGGCCGACGCGTCGGATGCCGTCGGCGCGGTGGTGTTCTCCGGGGTGCCCGGCATCTTCTGCGCCGGCAACGACATCGCCGACTTCGTCTCGCGGGCGGAAAAGGCGTTCAGCGAGGCGCCCTCGCTCCGCTTCATCCGGCAGCTCGCGCGCACGGCGACGCCGATGGTCGCGGCGGTCGACGGGATCGCCGTCGGCATCGGCACGACGCTGACACTGCACTGCGACCTCGTCTATGCCAGCCCGGCGGCGCGCTTCCGCATGCCCTTCGTCGAGCTCGGCCTCGTGCCGGAGGCGGCCTCGAGCTACCTGCTGCCGCGGCGGATCGGCCGCCTCAAGGCGACCGAGCTGCTGCTGCTCTCGGAGATGTTCGGCGCGGATGCGGCCGAATCGCTCGGGCTCGTCAACGCGGTGATGCCCTCCGGCATGCTGCTGGAGCACGCGCTCGGCCAGGCCGCGCGCCTCGCCGCCCTGCCGCGCGGCGCGCTCGCCGCCTCGCGAAAGCTGATCCGCGGGGACCAGGCCGCGGTCGAGGCGGCGCTGGACGCCGAGGCTGAGGCGTTCGACCGGCAGCTGCGCACGGAGGAGGCGCAGGGCGCGTTCCGGGCATTCCTCGCCCGGTCGAAGCCCGGCCCGAGGCCGTGACGCCCGACCTCGGCCAGAAGATCTGCCTCGTCGCGGGCGCCTCGCGCGGCGTCGGGCGGGGCATCGCCCGGGCGCTCGGCGAGGCGGGCGCCACGGTGGTCGTCACCGCCCGGTCGAGCGAGACCGGGCCGCGCACCGAGCAGCGCGCCGAATCGATCGAGGACACCAGCCGCGAGGTCGACGCCGCCGGCGGCGAGGGCCATCACTACCTCTGCGACCACACCAGCGAGCGCGCCGTCGACGCGCTCGTCCACTGGACCCTGCGCCGCTTCGGCCGCATCGACGTCGCGGTCTCGAGCGTCTGGGGCGGCAACGAGGGCTACGACGGCGAGCGCTACCCGGACGGGACCGGATGGGGCACGCCGTTCTGGCGCCGCTCGGCCGAGCCGTTCGCGGAATTCGCCCGCGTCGGCCCCTATCCCGGTTTGCTGCTCGCCCGCGCCGTGGCGCCGGCGATGATCGCGGCCGGATCGGGCCTGATCGCGCTGGTCTCCTTCGGCACCGAGGAGGGCTACCTCGGCGACGTCTACTACGACCTCGCCAAGGCGACGACGAACCGCCTCGCCTTCGCCTTCGGGGAGGAGCTGCGCCCGCACGGCGTCACCGCGCTCGCCCTTTCGCCGGGCTTCGTGCGGACCGAGCGCGTCTGCGACCTCGGGCAGGGCGCGCTCGCCACCGAGAGCCCGCTCTATGCCGGCCGCGCGCTGGCGGCGCTCGCCGCAGACCCCGACGTGATCGCCCGGTCGGGCCGGGTGATCCACGCCGGCGACATCGCGGCGGAATACGGTTTCACGGATGCCGACGGGACGCAGCCCGCCCGGTTCCGGATCAAGCCCTGACACGCAACGCCCGACCCACGCGCGGAGGAAGCGATGACCGGTACCCTGGCCGACAAGACCCTGTTCATCACCGGCGCCTCGCGCGGCATCGGGCTCGCCATCGGCCTGCGCGCGGCCCGCGACGGGGCCAACGTGGTGATCGCGGCCAAGACCGAGACGCCCCACCCCAAGCTCGAGGGCACGATTCACACCGCCGCCGCCGCGATCGAGGCGGCCGGCGGCCGGGCGCTGCCGCTGGTGGTCGACGTGCGCGACGAGGATTCGGTGCGCGACGCCTTCGCGCGCGCCGCGGAGACGTTCGGCGGCGTCGACATCGTGGTCAACAACGCCAGCGCGATCTCGCTGACCCCGACGCGCCAGACCGAGATGAAGCGCTTCGACCTGATGCATCAGATCAACACGCGCGGGACCTACATGGTCTCGAAATACGCGCTTCCCTATCTCGAGAAGGCGCAGAACCCGCACATCCTGATGCTGTCGCCGCCGCTCGACATGGCGGAGAAGTGGTTCTCGCCGCACCTCGCCTACACGATGGCGAAGTTCGGGATGTCGCTGTGCGTGCTCGGCCTCGCCGGCGAGCTGCGCAAGGCCGGCATCGCCGTGAACGCGCTGTGGCCGCGCACCACCATCGCGACGGCGGCGGTCAACAACCTGCTCGGCGGCGAGGCGCTGATGCGGGCGAGCCGCACCCCCGAGATCATCGCCGACGCGGCCCATACCCTGTTTCTGAAGCCGGCTCGCGAGATCACCGGCCAATTCCTGATCGACGACACGTTCCTGTCGCAGAACGGCGTCACGGATTTCTCGCAATACCGCGTCACCGCGGGCGTGCCCCTTGCGCCGGACTTCTTCGTGCCGGATGCAAGCGCGCCGCCGCCCCACGCGCTCGACTGAGCGCGTTCGTCCCTGAACGGCGCTCGCGTGAGCGCCCCCGCCCATGACGGCGCTCGACAGAGCGCCCATCCCCAGGTTCGCTCTTCGTGATCTTCATCCACCAGCCGGTCACCGGCACCGGCCAGATGCTGCTGGAGCGCCGCCCCCTCGAGCTGCAGGACCCGATCCCCGACGACACCGTCTGGCTCGACATGATCAAGCCGACGCGGGAGGAGGACCTCAAGGTCGAGGCCTTCATGGGCATCCAGGTGCCGACGCGGGAGGAGATGAAGGACATCGAGCCCTCCGAGCTGCTCTACGTCGAGGACGGCGCCCGCTACATGACTGGGCGCGTGCTCTCGAAGGTCAGCGATTCGGAGGATCCGGGGCTCGCCGGCATCACCTTCATCCTGCAGGGCCGCAAGCTCGTGACGGTGCGCTACGAGGAGCCGCAGGCGTTCCGGATGTACACCCAGCGCGCCGGCCGGGCGACCGGCAGCGGGCCGACGGGGACGCCCTCGGGCGAGACCATCCTCGCCGGCCTGATCGAGGCGGTGATCGACCGCGCGGCGGACGTGCTCCAGCTCCAGGGCGAGCGCATCGACCGGCTCTCGGGCAAGATCTTCGAAGTCCAGGCCGATCCGAGCGCGCGCAACACCGCGCTCCAGGACACGCTGCGGGCGCTGGGCCGCCACGGCGACCTGATCTCGAAGCAGCGCGAGAGCCTCGTCTCGATGGAGCGCATCCTGCTCTCGCTCTCGGCCACCTACCGGACGGCCAAGGCCCCGCGCGAGCTGCGCGAGGACGTGCGCTCGACCCTGCGCGACCTGCAATCGCTCGAGGAGCACGCGACCTTCCTGTCCTCGAAGATCCAGTTCCTGCTCGACGCGACCCTGGGGCTGGTGAACCTCGAGCAGAACAACATCATCAAGCTGTTCTCGGTCATGGCGGTGGTGTTCATGCCGCCGACGCTGATCGCTTCGATCTACGGGATGAACTTCAAGACCATGCCGGAGCTCGACTGGAGCTTCGGCTACCCGATGGCAGTGGTGATGATGGTCGTCGCCGCCGTGCTGCCTTACGTGTTCTTCCGCTGGAAGAAGTGGCTCTAGACGGCCGCCGCGCGCCGCCGCGGGCGGCGATCGCCGGCGGATAGGAACCTCTCGGGATGTGCGGACGCTTCTTCATCGCCCAGGCGCCCGAACGCTTCGCCGAATTCTACGGCTACCCGGAGCGCCCGAACTTCCCGCCGCGCTACAACGTGGCGCCGACGCAGCCCGTGCCGATCGTGATCGCCGAGGGCGGCGCGCGGCATTTCCGGCTGGTGCGCTGGGGATTCTGGCCGAGCTGGCTGAAGGACCCCAAGACCTTTCCGCTGGTGATCAACGCGCGGGTCGAGACCATCCTGGAGAAGGCGACCTTCCGCGGCGCGGTGCGCCACCGCCGCTGCGTCTTCCTGGCCGACGGCTTCTACGAATGGCGGCGCGAGGGCACCGGACGCAGCGCGGTGCGGACGCCCTTCGCGATCCGCCGCGCGGACGGCGCGCCGATGGCGCTCGCCGGCCTGTGGGAATCCTGGCTCGGGGCGGACGGCTCGGAGATCGACACGGCGGCCATCGTCACGACGGGCGCCAACGGAACCATGGCGGCGGTGCACGACCGGATGCCCGCGATCCTCGCGCCGGAGCAGGTCGCACCCTGGCTCGACACCCGCGCGGTGGATCAGGCCGAGGCGGCGGCCCTTTGCCGGCCATGCCCGGACGACTGGCTCCGCCTCGACCCGGTCTCCGACCGGGTGAACGCCGTTCGCAATGACGACGCGGTGTTGATCGTGCCAGTCGGCCGGCCTCAGCCGGCCATCCCACCGGCGGATCGTCCAGCAGCCGAACAACCGCGGTCCAGCGACGAGGACGCGCAAGGCAGCCTGTTCTGAACCGGCACACGCGGTAACAGAAACGTGAGGCCGACATACAACTTATGTTGGTTTCACTTCTCGCCGGCCGAGTGAACGTGCAGCATCCAACCGCCCTATGATCCTTTTTCGTTGGTTGGGGCGCGGCAGCCGTGCCCCCGACCCTATCGAGGCACGACGTGGCCCGCATTGGCGCACCGGATCCACGAAAGCCTGATGCCCAGGTCACGCGACAAACAAACCTGAACATCAGACGTTGATTTGACGCAAAACTGTCAGTGCCCTATCGTCTATTGCTTTCGCATTTGCACGATCATCGATTTCATCACCTGCGAGATCATATCCATGATTGCTTATCGATGCGAGAAAGCAGCTCTCAAGACCCGGATCCGACAGAGCCGTCGGCGCATCGGGCATTCGAACGATCTGATGGCGCTGTCCCGCTTGGCGATCGATCGGTCGCGCGAGGCGATCCGATCCTCGAGCACGCGTTTCGCCCCGGCGTGGCAGGAACCGAAGCGGGCCGTCTCCGTCGGCGCCGTCCAGACTCTCCTGGCCGACATGAACGGCGAGGCGCTCGATGCGGTCGTCGAGGACTTCTCCGCCGCCTACCGCGAAGCTGTGGCGACCGGGAACGACGAGGCCGCCGACATCGTGAGGAAGGCCCTGGTGATCCTGGGTCGCCATCTCGCCAACAGCCTTGGGCCGAAGGCGGCCGGAGTCTCGATAAATTGATTGGCTCCGTGGGAGGCCGTGCCTATGAGGTCGTCTTGTGAAAAAGCCGGATGCCCATCTGTCCATCGCGCGCGCGAGCCTCGAGCGGATCGCGCAAACGCTCGATGAGCCGGTCAGCACGTTCTTCACGGGGGGCGAGCCCGAATCCCGAGAGGCCGAGACCTTGGCCCTCGTCCGAGCCTTCGACCGCATCAGGGATCCGCAGGCCCGCGCCCGCTGCCTGACCTTCGTGACGGCCGAGGCCGACCGCTCGTAGCCGGCCCCACCCCGTGTGCGGCCCCGCGCCTTCGCGGCGACCGACCCGCACGGAGCGACGAGGTTCGACCTCTTCCCTGCCTCCGGGAGGCGTGACGCTCCGTCGCGTCCGCGCGGGCTCGGTACCGCGTCGAGGCGGCCGCCGACCGCTACAGCCGGCGCTTGACCGCGACCGCCCTGCGGAACACCCCGACCATCTCGACGTGGCCCGAGTACCGGAACTGGTCCACCGGGGTGACCCGCTCCAGGCCGAAGCCCGCCGCGACCAGGGTCGCCGCGTCGCGGGCGAAGGTCCCGGCCTCGCAGCTGACGCCGACGGCCAGCGGCACCTTGGATTCCGCGATCTGTTTCGCCTGCACCTGTGCGCCGGCCCGCGGCGGATCGAAGACCACGGCGTCGTAGCCGTTCAGATCGTGGGCGAGGACGGGGCGGCGGAACAGGTCGCGGGCTTCCGTGGTGACGCCCTTCAGGCCGAGCGCGGAGCGATAGGACCGCGCGATGCCCGCCAGCGCGCCGGCCTCGCTCTCGACCGCGTGGACGGTGGCGGTGCGCGCCATCGCCAGGGTGAAGGGCCCGCAGCCGGAGAACAGGTCGACGGCGCGCTTGGTCTTCTTGGTGAAGGCGTCGCACACCAGCCCAGACAGCGTCGCCTCGCCGGCCGCCGTCGCCTGGAGGAAGCCGCCCGGCGGCGGATGGAGGCGCACGTCGCCCGAGGCCACCGTGACGGCCTTGCGCTCCACCACCACGTCGCCGTGCAGCGACAGGCGGGCGAGGTCGAGCTCTCCGGCGAGCCGCACCAGCGTGGCGCGCACGCCGGCCTCGGCCGGGCCGTGGCCGCGCAGGTCCACGTCGAGCCCGGCCTCGGTCGCGGTCACCGCGACGTCGAGGGGCTTTCGCCCGTGCCCGAGGGGCGCACTGAGCGCCCGCGCGATCTCGGGGGCCCGATGCAGGGCCGGCACGGTGATCGGGCAATGGTCGATCGCGACGAGGGCGTGGCTGCGCGCGGCCATCAGCCCGGCCTCGGCCCGGCCCTCGACCTCGCGGACGTGCAGGGTGATGCGCCGGCGGCCCTCGCCGTGGGCGTCGATCAGCGGATCGGGAGCGCGGTCGAGCCCGGCCTGGGCCAGGGCGTTGGCGACCTGCGCGTATTTCCAGGCGGCGTAGGGCTCGGGCGCGAGGTGCTGTGTCGCGCAGCCGCCGCAGCGGGTGAAGTACGGGCAGATCGGGGCGATCCGATCGGGCGAGGGCGTCTCGATGCCGAGGAGCTCGCCGCGCCCGCCGTCGCGCCGGATCGCGACGCGCTCGCCCGGAAGCGCGAAGGCGATCGCCGTGCCGTCTTCGGCGATGCCGTCCCCGCGCGCGCCGAGGCGACGGATCGTGACGGTTTCAGATGCGGTCATCGGGTCTTTCGTGCGGTCGATCGGCGCGTGCGCCGACGAGGAATTCGGTGTTGCCGTCCCCGCCCCGAACGGGGGAGGGGATCAGGCCGAGGATCGTGAAGCCGAGGCCGGCGAGGGTGCGGCGCACCGCATCGCAGACCTCCGCGTGGACGGCGTCGTCGCGGACGATGCCGCCGCGGCCGACGCGCTCGCGGCCGGCCTCGAATTGCGGCTTGATCAACGCGATCAGGTGCGCGCCCGGCGCCAGCAGCCCGGCCACCGCCGGCAGCACGAGGCGCAGGGCGATGAAGCTCACGTCGATGCTGGCAAGGCAAGGGGCAGGGTCGAGGCTGCCCGGCGCGAGGGTTCGGATGTCGGTCCCTTCGCGGTTCGTGACCCGTGGGTCGGCGCTCAGACTGGCGTGAAGCTGGCCGTGCCCGACATCGACCGCGACGACCCGCGTCGCGCCGCGGCGCAGGAGCAGGTCGGTGAAGCCGCCGGTCGAGGCGCCGACGTCGAGGCAGGGGAGGCCGGCCGGATCGAGGCCGAAGGCGTCGAGGCCCGCCTCGAGCTTCAGGCCGCCGCGCGAGACGAAGGGGTGGGGCGCGCTGGCCTCGATCGCCGCGTCGGCCGCCAGCCGCTCGGAGGCGCGGGTGACCGCGCGCCCGTCGGCCCGCACGAGGCCGGCGGCGATGGCGGCCTGCGCCCGCGCCCGGCTCTCGAAATGGCCGTGCTCGACCAGCAGGAGGTCGGCCCTGATCCTGTCGCGCGTCATCGAGGCTGGTTCACGGGGAAGGGGTCACGAATGGTCCGGCCGCCGGGCTGCCCGGGCGGCGCGATCGAAGAAAGCCCTGTCGGAGGACCGGATGACGGCCTAACTAGCCCGACGTGGAGAGGAGAGCCATCACATGACACGCACCCTGCCGTTGCTCGCAGCCCTCGTCGGCTTCGCATCCGGCGCCACCGGAGCGCTCGCGCAGACCCCGCCGGCCGCGGAGTCGGCCCCGGCCGCCGCACCCCAGACCTTCACCGGCGAGATCAAGAACAACAAGGGCGAGCCGATCGGGACGCTGACGATCCGCGACGGCGCGAACGCGCTGGTGATGCGGATCGCGATCAAGGCCGGCGGCCTGCCGCCCGGCTGGCACGGCATCCACTTCCACGCGGTCGGCGACTGCTCCGACACCGACAAGTTCATGAACTCGAAGGCGCACGTGAACCACGACCAGAGCAAGCACGGCCTGCTCAACCCCGACGGCCCGGACGAGGGCGACCTGCCCAACGTCTACGCGGCGGCCGACGGCTCGGTGAACGCCGAGGTCTCTAGCGAGACGCCGCTGACGGGCGACGGCGGCCTCCAGGACGGCGACGGCTCGGCGCTGATCGTCCACGCCAACGAGGACGACCACACCACGCAGCCGATCGGCGGCGCCGGCAACCGCATCGGCTGCGCGGTGATCAAGTGACCCGCACGACGATCCACTGAGGGGCACGAGGCCCTCGGTCGAAGGCGGCCGACGCCCGGCGAGGGATGTCCCGGCCCGTGCCGACCGGCGGATCGGTCGGATCCGACGCGGCGGCGCGGTCCCCGGCCGCGCCGCCGAGCGCTTCCGGCCCGCTACCGCGGGACTGCCCGACCCACTTCGACGACGAGGATGACCGACGATGACCGACGCCGCGTTCAAGCCGACCGTCTACCTGAAGGCGGGCTGCCCGTTCTGCTTCAAGGTCCGCCTGTTCCTGCTCGAAACCGGGCAGCTGGATCGGGCGGACCTGCGCGAGTTCGTCCCCGGCGACGCGGCGGAGACGTCGATCCGCAGCCGGCTCGCGCCGGCGGTCGAGACGGTGACCTTCCCGACGGCCGAGCTTGCGCCCGGCCGGTTCACGACCGAATCCGATGCCATCGTCGCCCATTTCGCGGAGCGCGCCGGCGTCGCGCCCGATGCCTTGCCGACCTACCAGGCCTATCTCGGCGGCGTCTTCAAGAACCTCCAGTCCCTCTACCGCGAGAACACGGAGCTCAAGAACCGGTCCCGGACGGCCTGACGGGCATTCCGCGCGACGGCAGGGCCGGGCTCAGGCCCGCGCCAGGCGCGGCTTGCCTCCGAGCGCCTCCTCCACCGTGCCGTCGCCGTCGAGATAGCCGTGGACCTTCGGGTTCGGCATGATCAGCGAGGCGACGAAGGCGATCGCGAGCAGGATGGTGACGTACCAGAAGAAGCTCGATTCCATCCCCGCCTCCTTGAACCACAGCGCCACGTATTCGGCGGTGCCGCCGAAGGTGGCGTTGGCGAGGGCGTAGGACAGGCCGACGCCGAGCGCGCGGACCTTGGTTGGGAACAGCTCCGCCTTCACGATGCCGCTGATCCCCGTGTAGAAGCTCACCGCCAGCAGCCCCAGCGTGATCAGGCCGAAGGCGACGTAGGGGTCCTGCGTCGCGCCGATCGCGGTCATCAGCGGCACCACCATCAGCGTGCCGAGGCCGCTGTAGAGCAGCATGTTGGCCTTGCGCCCGATCCGGTCCGACAGCGCACCGAACAGCGGCTGGACCATCATGTAGACCAGCAGCACCGCAGTCATCGTGCGCGAGGCCGTGCCCTTGTCGAAATGCGCGGTGTTGACAAGATACTTCTGCATGTACGTGGTGAAGGTGTAGAACACCAGCGAGCCACCGGCGGTGTAGGCCAGGACCACGCAGAACGCGCGCCAATGCTTGGCAAGCTCGGAGAAGGTGCCGGCGTTCTCCTTGTCGGAGCCCGCGGTCTCGGCGAGCGAGCGCCGCAGGTAGAGGGCGACGATGGCGGCCACCGCCCCGAGGAAGAACGGGATTCGCCAGCCGAAGCTGTGCAGCTGCGCCTCGGTGAGCGCAAACTGCAGCACGATCAGCACCAGCGAGGCCAGGAGCTGGCCGCCGATCAGCGTCACGTACTGGAACGAGGCGAAGAATCCGCGCTGACCCTTCAGCGCGACCTCGCTCATGTAGGTGGCGCTGGTGCCGTACTCGCCGCCGACCGAGAGGCCCTGGAGCATGCGCGCCAGCAGCAGCAGCACGGGGGCTGCGGCGCCCACGGTCTCGTAGGTGGGCAGCAGGCCGATGAACAGCGAGCCAATGCACATCATCAGGACCGAGATGACCATCGAGGTCCGGCGCCCGACGCGGTCGGCGATGCGCCCGAACAGCCAGCCGCCGATCGGCCGCATGAAAAAGCCCACGGCGAAGATGCCGGCGGTCTGGAGAAGCTGGCTGGTGGAATCGCCCTTCGGGAAGAACGACGACGCGAAGTAGATCGCGAAGAAGGCGTAGCAGTAGAAATCGTACCATTCGACCAGGTTGCCGGAGGACGAGGCGACGATCGCCCGGATGCGGCGGCTGCGGTCGGCCGCCACGTCTTCGGCGGTTGGCGCGATCCCGATCGAGTCGGACATGCTGGCTCCCTGTCTCCGTCGTTCGGACGGTGCATTCTTGATACGGGCGACGTTACAGGCGGGGACCGGGACCGCCTAGGCCGCGTGGGCGCGCGAACGAGGATGCCCACCGCCCGTGTCACGTCGTCTCCGAGAGGCACGCGCCGACGGAACGCTTTTCGGGACTGTACCGTTTCGGGGCGGTGACTTCGTCGGTCGGCGACGGACGTGGCCTTTCAACAATAACGGGACGGGATCGAGCGCCATGAACAAGATCTTTCGCGGAACGGTGACGGCCGCCGTGCTGGTGCTGGGCACGGCCACGGCCTTCGGCCAGGGCGGCCCCGGCGGCGGTGCCGGCGGGCCGGGCGGCGGCGCCGGCGGACCGGCGGGCGGTGCTGGCGGCGGCGCCGGCGGTGGCATGCGCGGCGGTGCAGGCCCTGGCGGCGGTGCTGGCGGTGGTGCCGGCGGCGCGATGCGCGGGAACGACGCCGGCGGCCCGGCGGGCGGCGCGGCCGAGCGCGGCGGGCCGGGCGGGGGTGCCGATCGCGGGGCGCCGGGCGGTGCGGAACGCGGCGGTGCGATGCGCGACGACGGCCCCGGCGGCAAGCCCGGCGCCCGCGACGAGCGCGGCGGCCCCGGGCGCAACGAGACCGGCGGCCCCCGCGGGGATCGCGACGGTCCGGCGGCGCGCGACGGACGCGGCGACCGTGATGGTCCCGGCGCCCGTGACGGCCGGGGCGATCGCGACGGCCCGGGTACCCGCGGCGACCGCGACGGTCGTCCGGATCGCGGCGCCCGCGGTCCGCGCGGCGGCGGCGAGGCCCGCGGCGCCTATGGGCGTCTCGGCGGCGCCGAGCGCACCCGGTTCCGCCAGGACCTGTTCCGCAGCGGCGTGCCGCGCCTGGCGGCCGGCGCCTTCGCGCTCACCGTCGGCACGGCGATCGCCCGCAGCTATGAACTGCACCGCCTCCCGCCGGCGATCGTCGAGCTGGCACCGGAATACGAGGATTACAGCTACGTCCTCGTGGACGACGACATCGTCATCGTCGATCCGGACACCTACCAGATCGTGGACGTGATCCGCGGCTGAGGCGAAAACCCGCGCCGGCCTGCCCTCCCTCCTCTGCGGGGGAGGGTGGGCCTCGTGGCGGCAAGGGTCGGGAGAGGCGGGTGCGTCGTCCGGATACGGCGCTCCCCCTCTCCCGATGTGCTTCGCGAGCCGACATCCCGCGCCAACCGAGGGGCGCGGCGGCGCATCGGGCGAGCGGCCCCGGCCCTACGTCCCGCGGTCGAGCATCCGCGAGACGACCCGCGCCGTGTAGTCGACCATCGGCACGATGCGGGCGTAGTTCAGGCGCGTCGGGCCGATCACGCCGACGACGCCGACGATGGTCTGCGAGCCGTCGCGGAACGGCGCCGCGATCAGCGACGAGCCGGAGAGCGAGAACAGCTTGTTCTCCGAGCCGATGAAGATCCGCACCCCGTCGCCGCCCTCGGCGCGGGCGAGCAGGTCGATCACGTCCTTCTGCGTCTCGAGGTCCGAGAACAGCAGCCGCATCCGCTCGAGGTCCTCGATCGCGCGGAGGTCGTCGAGCAGGTTGGCCTGCCCGCGCACGATGAGCTGGCGGGCCTCGCTCGGGCCGACGGACACGGCGAGGCCCGCATCGACCAGGCGCTCGGTGATCGCGTCGAGCTCGCGCTTCATGGCCTGGCGGCCCGCCTCGATCTCGGCGCGCAGGCCGCCGAGGGTGCGGCCGTGCAGGCGGGCGTTGAGGTAGTTCGACGCCTCCTGCAGCGCGCTCGCCGGCAGGCCCGGCGGCAGGTCGAGCAGGCGGTTCTCGACCGAGCCGTCGTCGGAGACGAGCACCACCAGGGCGCGTGCCGGATCGAGCCGCACGAACTCGATGTGCTTGAGCTGCACGTTGGTTTTGGTCGTCAGCACCACGCCGGCTCCGCGCGAGATGCCCGAGAGCAGGCTCGACGCCTCGGCCAGCGCCGAATCGAAGGTGTGCCGCGAGGCCGCCGCCCGCATCTGCGCCTCGATCCGCTCCTGCTCCTCGCGGCCGACATTGCCGAGCTCGAGCATCGCGTCGACGAAGAAGCGCAGGCCCAGCTCGGTCGGCAGGCGCCCGGCGGAGGTGTGCGGCGCGAAGATCAGCCCGGACTGCTCCAGGTCGGACATCACGTTGCGGATCGAGGCCGGCGACAGGGTCATGGGCAGGATGCGCGCGAGGTTGCGCGATCCCATCGGCTCGCCGGTGGAGAGATAGCCCTCGACGATCTGCCGGAAGATCTCGCGGGCACGCTCGTTCAGCGCGGCGAGGGCCTGCGCCTGCGGCGGTTGGGAGAAGGGTCGGGAAAACTCGGTCACGCGCGGTTCCTGGCCGATGATTGTGTCCCGCTAAAGCCTGCGGATCAATCCATGGGCTTCTCATACGGCGCTCGGGCGCTTCGGGTTGCCGCGTGTGGCGGCGCAGCCTAAGCACCCCGCTCGAATTCGGGAATCAGGAGAACGCCGCATGCGGCCTTCGAAGCGCGCGGCCGACGAGTTGCGCAAGGTCACGCTCGAGCGCTCGGTCGCCCGCTACGCGGAGGGCTCCTGCCTCGTGACCTTCGGCGAGACCCGGGTCCTGTGCACCGCCTCGCTGGAGGAGCGCGGGCCGCACTGGCTGCGCGGCTCCGGCAAGGGCTGGATCACGGCGGAGTACGCCATGCTGCCGCGCGCCACGCACGAGCGCACCCGCCGCGAGGTCAATTCCGGCAAGCCCTCGGGCCGGACGCAGGAAATCCAGCGGCTGATCGGGCGATCTCTGCGCGCCGTCACCAACTTGCCGGCGATGGGCGAGAAGCAGATCACCGTCGACTGCGACGTGATCCAGGCCGATGGCGGCACCCGCACGGCATCGATCACCGGCGCCTGGGTCGCGCTGCACGAGTGCTTCGCCTGGATGCGCGCCCGCTCGATGATTTCGGTCGACCCGCTGCGCGACCACGTCGCCGCCATCTCCTGCGGCATCGTCAAGGGCGCCGCCGTGCTCGACCTCGACTACGCCGAGGATTCGGGCGCCGAGACCGACGCCAACTTCGTCATCACCGGCACCGGCGGCCTCGTCGAGGTTCAGGGCACCGCCGAGGGCAAGCCGTTCTCGGAGGACGAGCTGCTCGCGCTGCTCCGGCTCGCCAAGGGCGGCGTCGCCGACCTCGTCGCCCTCCAGAAGCAGGCGATCGCATGAGCCACCGCATCCTCTCGGGCCGGGTCGTGATCGCGACCCACAATGCCGGCAAGCTGGTGGAGATGCGCGAGCTGCTCGCGCCCTTCGGCGTCGAGGCGGTCTCGGCCGGCGAGCTCGGGCTCGCGGAACCCGACGAGACCGGCACGATGTTTTCCGAGAACGCCGCGATCAAGGCGGTCGCCGCCGCCAACGCCGCGGGCCTGCCGGCCTTCGCCGACGATTCCGGCCTGTGCGTCGATGCGCTCGATGGGGCGCCCGGGCTGTTCTCCGCCCGCTGGGCCGGGGCGTCCAAGGACTTTTCCGGCGCGATGGCGCGGATCTTCGCGGAGCTGGACCTGCGCGGGGCGAGGGACCGGCGGGCGCATTTCGTCTCGGCCCTGGTGCTGGCCTGGCCCGACGGCCACACCGAGCTGTTCGAGGGCCGCGTCTTCGGCGACCTCGTCGAGCCGCGCGGCACGGCCGGCTTCGGCTACGACCCGATGTTCCGGCCCGACGGCTTCGACCGCACCTTCGGCGAGATCGCGTCGGAGGAGAAGCACGGGGTCGACTGGCAGACCGGCGACGCCCTCTCGCACCGGGCCCGTGCCTTCGTGAAGCTCGCCGCCGCATGCCTGCGCCGGCCGGGCTGAACGGATCGGGCGATTGCCAAACGGCGCGCACGCGAGCACATCGCGTGCGATGACCGACCGTTCAGGCCCGGACCACCCGACCCGCGATGCGGGCTTCGGCGTCTACGTGCATTGGCCCTTCTGCGCCTCGAAGTGCCCGTATTGCGACTTCAACAGCCATGTCCGCCACGCGCCGGTGGACGAGGCGCGCTACCTCGCGGCCTTCCGCGCCGAGATCGCGCACGTGGCGGGGCGCACCCCCGGCCGCACCGTCTCGAGCATCTTCCTCGGCGGCGGCACGCCCTCGCTGATGCAGCCCGCGACGGTCGCCGGCATCCTCGATGCCATCGCCGCAGCCTGGGGCGTCGAGCCCGGCGCCGAGATCACGTTGGAGGCCAACCCGACCAGCGTCGAGGCCGGGCGCTTCCGGGGCTACCGCACGGCCGGGGTCAACCGCGTCTCCCTCGGCGTCCAGGCCTTCGACGACGCTTCGCTCAAGAGCCTCGGGCGGCTGCACAGCGCCGAGGAGGCCTTCGCCGCGATCCGGGTCGCGCAGGGCGCGTTCGACCGCAGCTCGTTCGACCTGATCTACGCGCGCCCGAACCAGACCGCCGCGGCGTGGCGGCGCGAGCTCACCGAGGCGATCGGCCGGGCGGCCGAGCACCTCTCGCTCTACCAGCTCACCATCGAGCCCGGCACGCCGTTCTACGGGCTCGCCGCCGCCGGCCGGCTGGTGCCGCCCGACGACGAGACCGCCCGCGCGCTCTACGACGTGACTCAGGAGGTCTGCGACCGGGCGGGCCTGCCGGCCTACGAGATCTCGAACCACGCGCGTGCCGGCGCGCAGTCGCGCCACAACCTGCTGTACTGGCGCTACGGCGAATATGCCGGCATCGGCCCCGGCGCGCATGGCCGTCTCGTGACGGAGGCCGGCCGCCTCGGCACCGTCACCGAGAAGGCACCGGAGGCCTGGCTCGCCCGGGTCGAGCGCGACGGCCACGGCATCGCCGAGACCGAGACGATCGCCGGCGCCGACCAGGGCGACGAGTTCCTGATGATGGGCTTGCGCCTGTCCGAGGGCATCGACCCGGCGCGCTATGCCGCGCTCAAGGGCCGCCCGCTCGACGGGTCGCGGGTCGCGGCGCTGATCGGCGACGGCCTCGTGGCGCGGCTCGACGGCGGCCGCATCGCCGCGACCGCGCGCGGCGCTCCGGTGCTCAACGCCGTGGTCGCGAGCCTCGCGGCGTGATGCCGTACGCCTCCGCGCGCGTCGAAAGCCGATCCGTGAGCCGGCGATGACACCGACCGTCATCGTCCTCGTGCTGCTCGCGCCGCTGCTGCATGCCGGGTGGAACACGCTGCTGCGCGGCGGCGCCGACCGGCTCTGGACCAATCAGCGTGATGAACTTCACAGTCGGCGGGCTCGGGCTCCTCATCACCGTCGCGGTCGAGCTGCCAGGTCTTCGACACCGCGGCGATGGTCACCGTCCACCGCGCGTTTCCGCTCTGGCTCCTGCTGACGCGCGGATCGGCGGCCCTCGGCGGGCGGCCCGCCGCGGTCGCGCGCGCCGTCGGCGGGGGCGCCGCCTCGCTGCTGGCCTACGCGGCGGTGATCTGGGCGATGCGGCTCGGGGCGATGGGGCCGGTCTCGGCCCTGCGCGAGACCAGCGTGGTCTTCGCCGCGCTCCTCGGCCGCGCCTTCCTGGCGGAGCGCCGGACCGCCGGCCGCATCGCCGCCTGCACGGTCGTCGCGGCCGGCGCGGCGATGATCGGCCACGACTGACGCGCGGTGGAGGCTCAGGTGCCGGGTTTGGCCAGGGCGCGGGGCGCCGGGCTGACCACGCTCGACGCGTTGTTGCGGATCTCGTGGACGGCGAGCGCCCGGTCGCTCAGGCCGTCGGCGCGGAAGCGGAAGGTGCCGTCGACGCCGGCGAACCCGGCGCTCTTGGTCAGGGTCGCGTCGGCGAAGCGCTGGGTCCCGTATTGCCGCGCGAGCGCCGCACTGAGCGAGACCGCGTCGTAGGCCAGCGAGGCGACCCGCGGCGGGCTCGTGCCGAACCGCGCCTGGTAACGCCCGGCGAAGTTGCCGAATCCGCCGGTGTCCGGCGCGGCGAAGCGGCCGCCCTGCAGGGCCGGCAGCGCGAAGAGCCGCGGCTCGTTCCACACCGCGGTGCCGATCGGCCGGACGCGGGACGGCGCGAAGCCGGCCTTGGTGAGCGCGGCCGCCACATTCGGCAGCCCGTCGGCGGTCTCGGGCAGGAACAGGGTGTCGGCCTGGGCGCCCGGTCCGGTGATCAGGCCGCCGAGGCGCGCGATCGCCGCCTCCGGCGCGCCGGGGGCGTAGCGTTCGATGCCGACGAGACGGGCGCCCTTGCGCGCCACCGCTTCGCGGAACTGCGCCTCGACGGCGTTGCCGTAGGCGTTCTCGGGGATCAGCGCGGCGAAGGAGCGGCGCCCGCCCGCGACCGACTCGTCGACGATCCGGTCGACCTCGGCCTGCGGGAGGAAGCTCAGCAGGTAGGTGCCGGGGCCGGCGACGCTCGCATCGGTCGAGAACGCGATCACCGGCTTGCCCGCGGCGCGCGCCGTCGCCGAGGCGGCCGCGACGTTGGCGGCGAAGAGCGGGCCGAGCACCAGCTCGGCGCCCTCGGCGATGGCGGCGCTCGTCGCCTCGCGGGCGCCGTCCGGCGAACCGCGGTCGTCGCGCACCAGGATCTGGAGGTCGGGCTGCTGGTATTCCTCGATCGCGAGCTCGGCCGCGTTGCGCATCGCCGCCCCGAGATTGGCCCCCTGGCCCGAGAGCGGCACGACGAGGGCGACCTTGACCGAACCGATGCCGATCCGGCCCGACGCCGAGGCGGCGGCCGGCGTCGAGCCGGGAACGGCGTCGGCGGGCGGTGCGAGGTCGGGAGCGAGTTCGGCCCGCGGCGGCGGCGCGGCGCGGACGGAACGCGCCCGATCCGGAACGCCGATGCAGCCGGCAAGGGCGAGGATCACGGCGAGGGCGGCGCCGGCCCGGAGGGCGCGGGGCGGGACACATCGCGCCATCGCGAAACTTCCTTCCCGTAAAGATCGTCCACGCGGGATCGTGGCTCTGGCTTAAAGCGTGGACCCGAAAAGTAAACGCGCCGATGTCGCAGGATCGCGCGCGCGCCCGGAAAACACGAATCAGCGGGGGTTCGCGGCGGTTCGGCGGCCGCAAGCAAATTCCGCTCGGCGGCTTGGCGTGGCAAGGTCCGCGCGATGACACAGCGAATCGAGCCCGCACGCCGCCCCCGCAGGGACGGGCCGGCCAAATCCACCGCGACCAAGGTTGCGACCTTCACCGCCTTCGGGCTGGCGACGGAAGCGGAGCCGCTCGCGCCGGGCCTGCACGTGGTGGCGACGCCGATCGGCAACCTGCGCGACGTCACAATCCGGGCGCTCGCGACGCTGGCCGCCGCCGACGCGGTGCTCGCCGAGGACACCCGCGTCACCCGGACGCTGCTGATGCACTACGGCATCACCACGCCGCTTGTCGCCTACCACGAGCATTCGAACGCCGCCGTCCGCGAGCGCATGGTGCGGCGGATGCTGGATGGCGAGGCGCTGGCGCTGGTGTCGGATGCCGGCACGCCGCTGGTCTCCGATCCCGGGTTCAAGCTGGTCCAGGCGGCGATCGAGGCGGGGATCTGCATCACGCCGATTCCCGGCCCGTCGGCGGTGATGACGGCGATCGTCGCCGCCGGCCTGCCGACCGACCGGTTCTTCTTCGAGGGTTTCCTGCCGCAGAAGGCCGGCGCCCGCCGCAACCGGCTCTCGGCGCTGGCGACCGTGCCCGGCACGCTGGTCCTGTTCGAATCGCCCCACCGCCTGCCGGAGATGCTGGCGGACGCGGCGGAGGTCCTCGGCGGCACCCGTCCCGCGGCCGTGGCGCGCGAGCTGACGAAGATGTTCGAGACGATCCGCCGCGGCACCCTGGCCAGCCTCAACGACACCTTCGCGGAGGAGGGCGCCCCGAAGGGCGAGGTCGTGGTGGTGATCGGGACCGCGCCGGACGAGGCCACCCCGGAAGAGGCCGATGCCGGCCTCGACGCGGCCCTGCGCGTCGCGCTCGCGCGGCACTCGATCAAGGATGCCGCAAGCCTCGTTGCCGACGAGACCGGGCAGCCGCGCCGCGCCGTCTACAACCGTGCGCTGGTGCTGGCTCGCGAGACCGATGCGGACGCCTGATGCCGCGCGCCGGAAGGCGACCGAACGCCGCGGGCGCCGGGCCGAATGGCTGGCGCTCGGCGCGCTGATGCTGAAGGGCTATCGTCCCTTAGCGATGCGGGTGAGCGCGTCGGGCGGCGAGATCGACCTGATCGTGCGCCGCGGCGGCACCATCGCCTTCGTCGAGGTCAAGGCGCGCGCGACGCTGATCGAGGCGCAGGGCGCGATCGGCCGGGTCAAGCGACAACGCTTCTCGCGCGCGGTGCGGAGCTGGATCGCGCGGCATCCGTTCGCCGGGAGCCTGACCCTGCGGGCGGACGCGGTCTTCATCGGCGGACGCAGCTGGCCGGTCCACCTCGTCGACGCGTTCCCGATCGAGGGCCTGTAGCGGACGGTCAGGCGCGCGCGGCGCTGATCGCGCCGATGAGCGTGCGCTTGAGGTCGGCCTGGCTGAACGGCTTCTGCACCACCGGGCGATCGCGGAACGGCTCGCGGATGCCGGCGCCGCCGTAGCCGGTCGAGAAGATCAGCGGCAGGTCGCGCTTCGCGATCGCCTCGGCGACCGGGTAGATCGGCTCGCCGGCGACGTTCACGTCGAGGATCGCGACCTCGAAGGTCTCGCCCTCGGCCATCTCCAGGGCGGTCGAGAGGCGTGCGGCCGGGCCGACCACGGTGCAGCCGAAATCGAGCAGCATGTCTTCGAGCAGCATCGAGATCGCGGCTTCGTCCTCGACGACGAGCACCCGCTTACCCTGGAGAACGTCGTCGTTCGGTTCCGCGCTCACGCCGAGGTGTCTTCCTTGTCGATCCGCTCCGCTTCAACGGAACGTCGCCATGATGGCTGGTCGGATCCGATCGTCGCGCCAGGAGAACCAAGCGGGTACACCGGGCGGCTGAGGGGTCGCCCGGAACGCCGGTTGTGTCAAGCGTCCGGCGCGGGCTGTTCCGTCGGCAATGTTACACGGCGATACATTTCGCGATAGGGTGTGGCACGGTCCGCGTGAGGGCAGAACCCGCAATGGGCCGATCTTTTCCTGACACGACCGGATTTTTCCTGTGAGGGGTCGCCCCGTTCCGATCTGCGACCGCCGCGCCGTGCTGGTCGGCCTCGGCGCCGCCATCGCGGCGGCGCCCGCGCGCGGGCAGGGCGCGGTGGTGGTCGCCTCGAAGAGCGACACCGAGGGCACGCTCACCGGCAGCATGATCGCCCTGTGCCTGGAGGATCTCGGCATCCCGGTGCAGCGCCGCCTCGGCCTCGGGCCGACGCTGATCGTGCGCTCGGCCCTGATGTCGGGCGATGTCGACCTTTATCCCGAATACACCGGCAACGGCGCCTTCTTCACCGGCACCGAGGGCGATCCGGCCTGGAAGCGGGCCGACGGCGCCTACGCCGCGATCGCGGCGGCGGATCGGGCCAAGGGCCTCGTCTGGCTCGGGCGGGCGCCGGCCAACAACACCTGGCTGATCGCGGTGCGCGGCAGCCTCGCCCGGCGCGAAGGGCTCGCCACCATGGCGGATTTCGCCGGGGCCGTGCGGCGCGGGTTGATCCTGCTCGCGGCCTCGACCGAGTTCGTCGAGAGCCCGGCGGCCCTGCCGTCCTTCGAAGCGGCCTACGGGTTCTCGCTGCCGATGAACCGCATCATCAGCCTGCCCGGCGGCGACACGGCGGTGACCGCGCGGGCGGCGGCGCAGGGCATCAGCGGCGTCAACGCCGGCATGGTCTACGGCACCGACGGGGCGCTCGACGCCCTCGACCTGACCGTGATGAGCGATCCGAAGGGCGCGCAGATCGTCTACGAGGTCGCCCCGGTGATCCGCGCCGACACCCTGGCGCGCCACCCGCGCATCCGCGAGAAGCTCGATCCGGTGTTCGCGCGCCTCGATGCCCATACGCTCCGCCGGCTCAACGCCCGCATCACCGTCGAGGGCCAGGTCGCCGAGACGGTGGCACGGACGTTCCTGCGCGACGCCGGCTTCATCGCTTGACGCCCGCAACGGAGGATCGACGCGGGGGCATCGGCCCGCCGCTGTTCGCCGCCGCCTTCCTCGGTGCGGTCTACGGCCTGCCGCTGCTGCGCATCGCGAAGAACCGCCTCGTCGTCGGCGAGCCTGTCTACGCGCTGGACGGCCTCGGGGCCCTGCCCGGATTCGGGCCGGAGATCGAGGCGGTGGCCGGGCTCGTGCTGGGCGCGGTGCTGCTCGCCCGGATCGGGCGGACGCGGATCGGCGTCGGCGCCGCCACCGTGCTCCTCGCCCTGGCCCTCGGGCTGCTGATGCTGGCGCTGGGCAGCACGGCCGGGGACCTTCTCGCCGGCGAGCCGCCGGCCGCCCGCGCCGGCCTCGCCTCCGGTGCCTGGACGGCGCTGCTGCTGCTCGCGGGCGGGCTCGCCCACCTCGCCCGCCGCATGGCCGTCCCCGGGCTCGAGGGCGCGCTCGCGGCCGCGTTCCTGGGCTTCGTCGCGCTGGCCGGCTCGACCGGGACGCTTGGGAGCCTGTCGCTCGCCGTCGAGTTCGCGGCGCGCAAGGACGTGGTCGGCGAAGCCTTGGTGCGGCATCTGCTGCTTTCGGGAAGCGCGGTGCTGCTGGCAGTCGGCGGTTCCGTGCTGCTCTCGCTGTGGCGACGCGGGCAGGGCCTCGTCGAGGTGCTGGTCGGCGGCATCCAAGTGGTGCCGGCCGTGGCCCTGCTCGGCGCGCTGGTCGCCGTCGCCTCGGGCCTGCTGCAGGCGGTCCCGGCGCTCCGCGAGGCCGGCCTCGGCGCGCTCGGGCCGGTGCCGGCGGTGATCGGCATCGCCGCCTATCTGCTGCTCCCGCTGTGGCGCGGCCTCGCTCTAGCGCTCGCAGCGCCGGACCCGGCGACCCTCGACGCGGCCGAGGCCCTCGGCCTGCCCCCACGAACGATCCTGTTCCAGGTGCGGCTGCCGATCGGCGCCGGCATCCTGCTTGGGGCGCTGCGCGTCGCCTGCGTCCAGGGGATCGGGCTCGCGACCCTCGGGGCGCTGGTCGGGGCCGGCGGCCTCGGCGGCATCGTCTTCGACGGCATGGCGCAGTTCGCCCCGGACCTGATCCTGCTCGGCGCGATCCCGATCGTCGCGCTCTCGCTCGTCGTCGAGCGGACCTTGAGCCTCGCCGAGGATCGCTGGCGCGGGACGCCGGCATGACCCGGCTGCGTGCCCTGCACCCGGCCCTCGGAGCCGTCGCCGCCGGCCTCGTGCTCGCGTGCTTCAGTCATCCGACCGTCGCCGCGGCGATCGTCTCGGCGCTCGGCGAGACGCCGCGGCGGGCGCTGCCGCTCGACCATCTCGGTGCGCTCGCCCTGCACCACCTGATCCTCGCCGGGACCGGCCTCGTCCTCGTCGCGATCACGGGAATCGGCCTCGGGATCCTCGCGACCCGCCCCGGCGCGGCCTCGGTCCGGGGCGGGATCGATACGCTGGCCGCCGCGGCGCAGGCGGTGCCGCCGGTGGTCGTGGTGGCGCTCGCCCTGCCGGTGCTCGGCTTCGGCGGCCCGCCGACCCTGCTGGCCCTGGTGCTCTACGGCATCATGCCGACGCTCCGCGGCACGGTCGGCGCCCTGGAGGCGGTGCCGGCGGAGACGCGCGAGGCCGCCAAAGCGCTTGGGCTTACCGCCCGTCAGACCCTGACGCGGATCGAGCTGCCGCTGGCCGCGCCCGCCATCGTCGAGACCTTGCGCACGGCCCTCGTCCTCGCCGTGGCGACCGCCGCGGTCGGCGCGCTGGCCGGCGCCGCGACGCTCGGCACGCCGATCGTCGCCGGCCTCCAGAACCAGAACACCGTGCCGATGCTCCAGGGCGCCGCCGCGACGGCGGCGCTCGCCTTCCTGTGCGACGCGCTGATGGTCGCGGCGGCAGGCCTGCTTCGCCGCTGATCGCCTCTTCGACGACGAAGCGCGAATCCAATAGGCCTGAATAGGAAAATACTCTACGTGAGGTACGCGACGTCCACCGGCTTCGTCGCACGCGAAATTGGCTTCGGTCTTTTGGGAGGGCGTGTGCGGATCACCTACGGTACGCATGCCCTCGGCAATTTGGTGGATCGAGCACTGGAGCGCGTGTGGATCGAACGCACCGTGGCAGAGCCGGAAGAGACCGAGACGGACCCGAAGCACCCGGAACGAAGACGGGCCTATCGCTCGGTGCCGGAGCGCGACGGCAGGATGCTGCGCGTGGTATATGTGCCGACCGAAGATGGCGTGCACGTCGTGACCGCATTCTTCGATCGCAGCCGGAGGCGCTCACGTGAAGTCGCGGTATGACGCTAAGACCGATGCGCTCTACGTGCGCTTCGCGGATGCCCCCGTCGTCGAAAGCGAGGAAGTCCATCCCGGCCTAGTCCTCGATTTCGATGCCGCCGGTCGGATCGTGGCGGTCGAAATCCTCGATGCATCGGAGCACCTGTCCACCGGTGCGGACCTCCGGCACCTGACGGCGGCCTGATCGCAGGAGCATTTCCAAGCAAGGTGGAAGCTCGCTCGCCGGAAGGACATGAGGCCGAACGGCGGTTCGGAGCCGGTCGCCTCGACGAGATGCAAGCGCCCGCTCTATTCGTCCTTGAACGACACCTTCGCCCCGCGGGCGACGTGGGCGGCGAGGTCGCGGGCGTTCCAGTTGGTCAGCCGGATGCAGCCGTGCGACTCGGTCTTGCCGACCTTCTCCGGCTCCGGGGTGCCGTGGATGCCGTAGGAGGGAATCGCGAGGTCGATCCAGACGAGGCCGACCGGGTTGTTCGGGCCGGGGCGGATCGAGAACTTCTTGCGGCTCTTCACGCCCTTGAAGCGGTACTTCGGATCGTAGGTGTAGAACGGGTCGAAGGCGACGCCCTTCACCTTGGTCTCGCCGCTCGGCGCGGGCTTCTCCTCGCTGCCGATCGAGGCCGGATAGTAGGCCAGAAGCTTGCCGTCCTTGCCGAAGGCGCGCACGTCGCGGCTGCCCTTGTCGACCTCGACGCGGTCGACCTTCGGGTCCTGCGGCAGGTCCTTGGCCTTGGGCTTGTCGAGGCCCATCGGCGCGACGCCCGCGACCAGGATCACCGTTCCGGCCTTGTCGAGGGGCTTGTCCGGGTTGAGCTGGCTCAGCAGGTCGCGGCTCATGTGGAAGCGCTCGGCCAGCATCTCGCGCGGGTTGGTGTAGCTCATCGCCTTCAGGTCGGCCTGGGCCTCCATCTTCGGCGGGATCGTCTCGACATAGGGGCCGGCCGCATCCGCCTCAGTGATGGTGTAGTCGGCGACCACCGGATCGCCGCCGGTGGCGGCGAGCTTGTCGAAGACGTCCTTCGTCAGCGTCTTCGTCGCGGGCAGGCCCTGCGCCACGGCGTAGGCCGAGAGCGCGCCCTGGAGGTTCTCGCCGTCGCGCCCGTCGATGGCGCCGGGGAAGAACCGCGCCCGGTCGAGCAGCACCTGGACCTTGATCGTCAGCGGATCGGGCCGGTCGTTCGCCTTCGCGGCCCCCGACGACTTCGCCTCGTCCTTCTTCGCATCCGTCTTCGCATCCTGGGCCGGCTCGGCGAAGGTCGCGTCCCGGATCGCCTGCGCGCTCGGCGCCGCGGGCTCGTTCTTGCCCGACGCCTTGGCCGGCTCCTTATCCGATGCGGCAAGACCCTGGCCCGCGAGGCAGGCCAGGACGACGGCCGCGAGGCCGGTCCGCATCGTCGATCCGCACGTCATGGTCGAGGCTCCCGGAGCCGATTCGCTCCACGCGATCAAGTGTCGGCGAAGCGTGAGCGTTCCCCGCCAAACGGCACGGCGGCATCAGGTTTCCGCGACCGCCCTCACTGGCACAGGCGGTGCCCGGCGTTGCGCTCGCGCTCGTCGAGATGGAGATGGTTGGCGTGCGCGGCGTTTGAGCCGGGGCCGAGCACCGTGCGGAAGAACCCGCAGGCCCGCGCCCGCACCGCATCGAGGAAGCGCCCCTCGGCCGAGCCCTCCGGCATCGCCCCGACCGCGATCGGCGGACGGCCGGCGAAGGTGAAGCTCATCACGTCGACGCCGTTGGCGAAGGCGTGCTCGCTGAGCTTGGCCTCGACGTCGTGGTTCTGCCCGCGGCACTCGTAGGAGGTGCCGATCGCGATCCCGGTCAGCGGCTGCTTCAGCTCGCGCTCGGCCGCGACCTGCGCCTCGGTCGCCCAGCGCGCCAGCGCCTCGGCGGCCGCACAGGTCAGCGTCGTCGATTGCGGAAGCGCGACGTCGGGCAGCCCCGTCACCTTCAGCGGCAGCGGCGTGCCGCACTGCCCGTTGACGATCGCCGGCAGCGGCTCGAACGCCGCGCCGAGGCGCTTCAGCCTGACCCGGCAGGCGGTGTCGTCCGGCGCCGCGACCTTGAGGGCGAGCGCCGCCTCGCCCGACAGCTCGGCCGGGCGCTCCGGGGGGAGCGGCGGCGGCACCGGCATCTCGCCGGGCTTGTCGGCGGCCTTGTCGCCGGGCTTGGCCTCCGCCGGGACCGGCGGTGCGCCGGAGGACGCGTTCGGGACGAGGTCGGCCGGGCGTTCCGGCGGCCTCGGTGCGGGCGGCGCGACGGCAGCCGGATCGGCGGGCGGCGCGGCGGGCTTCGTCTCGGGCGTCGCGGGCGGTGTCGCCGGCGCCGTCAGCGCGGCGGGGCGCTCCGGCGGGCGCGGCGGGTCGGTCATCGTCGCGCCCGGCGCCGTCGCGGGCTTCAGCTCGGCGGGCCGCTCGGGCGGCAGCGGCGGCGGCACGGGGACGGTCGCCTCGGGCGGATGCGGCTTCGACTCCTGTGCCCTCGCGTCCCGTCCCGCCGTCGTGGCAAGCAGGGCCGTGCCGGCGAGCGCGAGCGCCGCGAACCGTCGAGACCGACCTGACGCCATGACTTATCCACCCCATCCGGCCGTCACCCGCGACACGATCCTGTGCGAGGGACGGCCCGTCACGATCGAGCGGTTCGCGCCGCGCGGCAAGGACGCGACGGCCACGGCGACCGTCATTCTGCTGCACGACGCGGAAGGACCGGGCCCGGACCGTCCGGTCCGCGCCGAAGCCGCAGCTTTGGCGGAAGCCGGCTTCGCGGTGCTGCTGCCGCACTATCTCGAGCGGACCGGCGAGGCGCGGGTCGGGTTCTCCGGGATCAGCCGGCATTTCGGCGCATGGCGGGATGCCCTCGAGATCGTGCGCGCGCAGGTCCCCGGCCCGGCGGCGCTGGTCGGCCGCTCGCTCGGAGGCGCCCTCGCGCTGGCGCTCGCCGCGCGGGCGCCCGAGGCGATCGCGGCGCTGGTGCTGCGCTCGGCCTTCCTGCCGCCGGAACTCGGCAGCGGCCCGAGCGCCGGCCCCCTCGCACTGCCGCCGGTGCTGGCGCTGCACGGCGCCCGCGACGCCCTGGTCGGTCGGCGTCACCCCGAGGACCTGCACCGGCGGATGGCCGAGGCGGGCGGAAGCTGCCGCGTCCACCTCTACGAAGACCAGGGCCACGCCTTCGATCCGCGAACCGATGCCGACGCGGTGGCACGCGGTATCGCCTTCCTGAAGCGTGGGTTCGGGCCTATCTGAAGCGGGAGCGCGTCGAATCGCCGGCCGTCGACGGCCCAGGCCGGAACGCCGCCGGCCAGGGCACGGCGCGCGACATCGGGACCTTTCAGATGACGACAGCGCAAAACCCCGGGCTCGCCGACCTTCCGGCCGACAACCCCTTCTCCGAGACGGCCTGGGGCACGCCGGCCGAGCTTCCGCCGTTCGAGCGCATCAGCCCCGAGCACTACCTGCCGGCCTTCGAGGCGGCTTTGTCGTCCCACAAGGCCGAGATCGCGGCGATCGCCGGCGAGACCGCGGCGCCCACCTTCTCCAACACCGTCGCGGCGATGGAGCGGGCGGGCCTGGCCCTCGATCGAGTCGCCGGCGTGTTCTACAACCTCACCGGCAGCCACACGAACCCCGAGCTTCAGGCGATCGAGCGAACGATCGGCCCGAAGCTGTCGCGCCACAGCAGCGCGATCTACCTCAACCCCGACCTGTGGGCGCGCATCTCGGCGGTCGACGCCGACGCCGAAGGCCTGGGCGGCGAGGAGCGCCGGGTTCTGTCCCGCTACCGCACCCGCTTCCGTCGCTCCGGCGCCGACCTCGGGCCCGAGGACAAGCGCCGCGTCGCCGAGATCGCGGCGCGGATGTCGGAACTCGGAACCCAGTTCAGCCAGAACCTGCTGGCCGACGAGAGCAGCTTCCTGCTGCCCCTCGACGCGGCGGAGGACCGCGCCGGCCTGCCCGACTTCCTGATCGCCTCGGCGGCCGACGCCGCCAAGGAGCGCGGGGGCGCGCACAGCCACGCCATCACCCTGTCGCGCTCGCTGATCGAGCCGTTCCTGGTGTGCTCGACCCGGCGCGACCTGCGCGAGCGCGCCTACGAGGCCTGGATCCGCCGCGGCGAGGGCGGCGGGGCCACCGACAACCGCGGCATCATCCGCGAGATCGTCAGCTTGCGCGCCGAGCGGGCCAGGCTCCTCGGCTTCGACAGCTTCGCCCACTTCAAGCTCGACGACACCATGGCCGCGACCCCGGACGCGGCGATGGGCCTGCTGCGCGAGGTCTGGACCCCGGCCCGCAGGCAGGCCGGGGCCGAGCGCGACCGGCTCCAGGCGATCGTCCAGGCCGAGGGCGGCAATTTCGCCCTCCAGGCCCATGACTGGCGTCACTACGCCGAGAAGCTGCGGCGCGCCGAGCACGATCTCGACGAGAGCGAGATCAAGGCCTACCTGCCGCTCGATTCGGTGATCGCCGCTTCGTTCGACACGGCCTCCCGCCTGTTCGGCCTGCGCTTCACCGAGCTCAAGGACGTTCCGCGCTACCACCCGGACGTGCGCGCCTGGCGCGTCGCGAACGCCGACGGCTCCGAGGTCGGCACCTTCCTCGGCGATTACTTCGCACGGCCGTCGAAGCGCAGCGGCGCCTGGATGAGCGCCTTCCGCTCGCAGGAACGGCTCACCGGCGACGTGAAGCCGATCATCGTCAACGTGATGAACTTCGCAAAGGCGCCCGCCGGCGAGGCGGCCCTGCTGTCCTTCGACGACGCCCGGACCCTCTTCCACGAGTTCGGCCATGCCCTGCACGGCCTCCTCTCCGACGTGACCTACCCGCTGCTCGCCGGCACCGCCGTGTCGGGCGACTTCGTCGAGCTGCCGTCGCAGCTCTACGAGCACTGGCTGGAGCAGCCGGAGGTGCTGCGGACCCATGCCCGCCACCACCGCACCGGCGAGCCGATGCCGGAGGCGCTGCTGACGAAGCTGCTCGCCGCCCGCACCTTTAATCAGGGCTTCGCCACCGTCGAGTACACCGCGTCGGCGATCGTCGACATGACGCTGCACCTCTCGGCCGAGGGCGAGAACGGGCTCGACGTGGGGGCCTTCGAAGCCGACGCGCTCGAGCGCATCGCGATGCCGGCCGAGATCAAAATGCGCCACCGCACGCCGCACTTCGCCCACATCTTCTCGGGCGACGGCTATGCGGCCGGCTACTACAGCTATCTCTGGTCCGAGGTGCTGGATGCGGACGCCTTCGACGCCTTCCGCGAGGCCGGCGACATCTTCGATCCGGCGACCGCCGCGCGCCTGCGCACCTACGTCTACGGCGCCGGCAACCTGCGCGACCCGCGCGAGGCCTACACCGCCTTCCGCGGGCGCCTGCCGAGCACCGAGCCGTTGCTGCGCAAGCGCGGGCTGGCGGCCTGAGGGGGAAGGCCCGCGCCGCCTCGGCACGCGCGGCGCGGTAACCCTTCGGTAAACAAACGTCCTTAACCAAAGCTTTCGACAGAGATGCCGGACGCGGAGGCGAGGGCCATGACGACGATCATCGATTCGGCCGTGGAGAAATCGGCCGCCTCGCCGGAGGCCCTGCTGAAGGCCGCGGTCTCCGGCGCGAAGCCCGCCGAGAGCAAGGCGGCGGCGCCCGTGCCGACGGCTGCCAGGGCCGTCCGCCGGTTCGATGCGGTGACGATGGGGCTGGCGGGCGCCGCACTCGCGGTCGGCACGGTGCTCGGCGCCGGCACCGCGATCCTGGCGACGCCCCGGCCTCAGGGGACGGCGGTCGTCCTAGCCGAGATCAACGCGGCGCTCGAGGCCAACCGCTCGGAGGCGTCGCGCCTCGCCATCGCTTCCGATCGCCTCGACAAGTCGGTCGCGGCCCTCAAGGACGCTGCGGACGCCGCGCGCAGCGAGGCGAAGGCCCGCAGCGCCGCGCTGACCGAGAAGGTCGGCAAGACCGAATCCGCCCTGGTGGCGAAGATCGCCGCCCTCGGCGAGCGGATCGAGCAGGCGGAGAAGGAGCAGGGCGCCCGCCTCGCGGCGGCGGCGGCCCAAGCCGAGAAGCGCACCGTCGCGTCCGCCGCGCCGCCGGCTCCGGTCGCGAAGCCCGAGCCGGTCCAGACCGGGAGCATCCCGGACGCCAAGCCGAAGCCGGCGGTGATCGAGTCCTGGGCCGTCCGCGACGTGTACGACGGCACCGCCATGCTGGAGGATCGCCGCCGCCGCCTGGTGGAGGTCGCGATCGGCGACGCCATTCCGGGAGTCGGGCGGGTCGAAGCCGTCGAGCGGCGCGGGTGGGAATGGGTCGTGGTGACGCGTCAGGGCCTCGTCACGCCGCAGCCCTGGTAGGACGCGGCGCGCAACGCCGTCAGGTCGAGGCGATCGGCGTCTGGGTCAGCACGCCGGCGCCGACCGGGTAGCGCGGCTCGATCGTCATCGGGTCCGCCATGGCGGCGGCGCGCTCGGCGCGCTGGCGGCCATGGGTGAGGGCGCGAGTCTGGGCGATGCGCGTCGGGTGCAGGATCGCCGCGAGCAAGGCTTGGCCTTCGAACTGGGTCCCGAGGTTTTTGGCGTCGAAGACGGGCATGACCGGCCTTGCAGAGACAGCGGAGCGTCGGCACCGGCGGTCCAGGAAACCTCGGCCGTACGTGAGTAACGGGGACAACCTGAACAAGTTCCGAAAGTTTCGAGAACGGAACTATTTTTTCATCATTGCATTGCAGCGCCCCGGCCCTGGTGTGAAATCGCACGCCGACTTCGCCTTTCGGCAGATCTCCAGACTACGCATCCGGCGCGACGTGGCTTCGCAAGTCGTCGGCAGCCCCGCGAAATGCACCCTGCGGATGCACGGCTAATCGCGTCTCTCGGAAACGTCAGCGGGTGTCCTCGCGCAGGAGCTCGGTGTTGACCGCGAAGGCCGCCATGGCGCCCTCGGCGGCGGCGACGATCGCGAACTGCACCCGGCGCGAGGCGTCGCCGGCTACGTAGAGCCCCGGCACGTCGGTCTTCTCGTAATCGCGCGTCGGCACCACGCCGGCCTCGTTCAGGGCGCAGCCCAGCTGCCGGATGAGCTGCGACGGCAGGCATCCCATCGGCATCAGGAACACCGCGCGGCAGGGCAGGGCGCTGCCGTCCGCGAAGGCGAGATGCGTCGGCCCCGCCTCGTCGCCGTCCAGGCGGGCGATCGGCGCCTCGACCAGCCGCACGCCGTTTCGGGCGAGGCGCGCCCGATCGTCCTCGGAGAGGTCGGTCGGATGGCCGTCGGTGCAGAGCGTGACGTTGCCGCTCCAGGCCGTCAGCTCCAGGGCGAACCCCTTCGCGACGGGGCCGTGGGCGTAGGCCGCGATCGGCCGGTCGCGTGCCTCGTAGCCGTCGCAATACGGGCAGGAATGGACGCCGGTGCCCCAGTAGCGCGCGAAGCCCTGGATCGCGGGCAGGTCCTGGTGCAGGCCGGTGGCGAGGATCAGCCGGCGGGCGGTCTCCCGGGTGCCGTCCGCGAGCGTGATCGCGAAACCGCCGTCGATCGCGCGCGCTTCCACGACCTCGGCCTGGCGCAGCGCGACGGTGTCGTAGCGCTCGAGGTCGGCGCGGGCGAGGGCGCGAAGCTCGGCCGGCGGCGTGCCGTCCCGGGTGTAGACGCCCCAGGTCAGGCGGGCCGCGGCGTTGCGCGGGGTGCCGTGGTCGAGGAGCAGGACGGTGCGCCGGCAGCGCCCGAGAATGAGCGCCGCGTTGAGCCCCGCCGGGCCGCCGCCCACGATGATCACGTCGTGCATGATGACGCCGCGCCCGAGGCGCGCCTCCGGTTGCCCCTCTCGGGCTCAAGCCGGATCCGTGCCGAACGTTTCTCGGATGCGGCCACGAAAAAGGGCGCCGCGGCGCCCTTCGTCGTCGTCCGTCCGCGAAGGCCGGCTCAGGCGGCGGCGGACTTCACCGGGACGCCCTTCTCGGCGAGGAAGGTCTGCAGCTCGCCCGACTGGAACATCTCGCGGGTGATGTCGCAGCCGCCGACGAACTCGCCCTTCACGTAGATCTGCGGGATGGTCGGCCAATTGGAATAGGCCTTGATGCCGTCGCGGATGCCGGCGTCGGCCAAGACGTTCACGCCCTTGAACGGCACTTCGAGGTAGTTGAGGATCTGAACGACCTGCCCCGAGAAGCCGCATTGCGGCATGGTGGGCGTGCCCTTCATGAACACGACCACGTCCTGGGACTTGATCTCGTTCTCGATCGTTGCGTTGACGTCGCTCATGGGTTCCGATCCTCGTTCGTTTCAGCAGATCTAATGATGGTCGGCAGGCATTTCCAATGCCGAGGCCAACCGCTTTAGCGCCCAATCCATATCGAAGCTTTTCGCCACGATCTCGTCCGGATCGAAAGGCATCGTCGCCGGCGACCCAGGGACGAGGCTGTCACCGTACATCTCGAGCGACACGGCGGCGTTCGCCTTCGCGGTGGTCCAGAAGTCTTCCCAGTCGATCCTCTGTCGCATGGAGCGCTTGTAGTTCCGGCGTGCCGTCGCCTGGTAGGCGACCACCTCGACCCGCCAGGATCGGGTCGATTGCGCGGACGGAGCTGAAAGGTACTTCGGGACAAGGACGAGGAGGATGGCACTCTCGACGCCCTGCGTCTGAGACCGTCCCAAGCCCTCGACCTCCTCGGCGATGTTCTCCCAAGCGCGCGCATTCGAGAGGTCGGGCCGAGCCGCCAGGGCGCGCAGGCTCGCCGCCTGCTGCTCGGACCAGGTCACGATGTCGTCGTCGTAGAGGCTCGGCTGGTCCATCGGCACCACCGTGGAACGGAGGCCTAATCCTGCGGGACGCCCGTCGTCAGCGCAAGGGCGTGGAGCACGCCCCCCATCCGCCCCTGGAGCGCGCCGTAGACCATCTGGTGCTGGGCGACGCGGGTCTTGCCCTTGAACGCCGCCGACAGCACCGTGGCGGCGTAGTGGTCGCCGTCGCCGGCGAGATCCTTGATCTCCACCTTGGCGTCGGGCAGGGCCTCGACGATCATCCGCTCGATCTCGCGCGCGTCCATCGGCATCGGTCGGTTCCTCGGGTCGGGGGTGTCAGGCGGCCGCCGGAAGGCTCGCCATGTAGGCCGGCAGCCAGCCTTCGTGGGCGTCGCGGAGCTCGGCGACCGATATGGTCTGCCCGCCCGGCAGGGTCAAACCGTCGCCCTCGACCACGCCGACCACCGACGCGTCGATGCCCTGCGCCGAGGCGGCGTAGAGGATGTCGGTCGCGGCCTCGGCCGGCACGGCGACGAGGTAGCGCGCCTGGTCCTCGCCGAAGAGGTAGGCGTGCGCCGGCATGCCCTCCGGCGCCTCGGGCAGCGTCGCGCCGAAGCTGCCCGCCATCGCCATCTCGGCCAACGCCACCGCGAGGCCGCCGTCGGAGAGGTCGTGCACGGTGTCGACCTGGCCCGAGGCGATGAGCCCGCGGACGAAGTCGCCGTTGCGGCGCTCGAGCGACAGGTCGACGGGCGGCGGCGCCCCCTCCTCGCGGCCCTCGATCACCGACAGGTAGATCGACTGCCCGAGCCACCCCTCGGCGGCGCCCACCAGCACCAGCACGTCGCCCTCGCGCTTCAGGGCGATGGTGGCGTGGCGCGCGACGTCGTCGAGCACGCCGACGCCGCCGATGGTCGGCGTGGGCAGGATGCCGACGCCGTTGGTCTCGTTGTAGAGCGAGACGTTGCCGGACACGACGGGGAAGTCGAGCGCCTTGCAGGCCTCGCCGATGCCCTGGAGGCAGCCGACGAGCTGGCCCATCACCTCGGGCTTCTCGGGGTTGCCGAAGTTCAGGTTGTCGGTGATCGCCAGCGGCCGCCCGCCGACGGCGGTGATGTTGCGCCACGCCTCGGCCACCGCCTGCCGGCCGCCCTCGACCGGGTCGGCCTCGCAATAGCGCGGCGTCACGTCGGCGGTGAGCGCCAGCCCGCGGGGACCGTCCTCGACGCGGACGATCGCGGCGTCGCCGCCGGGCTTCTGCACGGTGTTGCCGCCGATGAAGTGGTCGTACTGCTCGTAGACCCAGCGCTTCGAGCACAGCTCGGGCGAGCCGACGAGCCGCTTCAGCGCCTCGGTCAGGGAGGCCGGCGCCGCGACGTCCGCGGCCTGGATCTCGGGCAGGTGCGTGTTGGCGATGTGCGGCCGGTCGTAGAGCGGCGCCTCGTCGCCGAGCTCCTTGATCGGCAGGTCGGCGACGACGTCGCCGTGCCACTTCACCACGAAGCGCAGGGTGTCGGTGGTCTTGCCGATCACCGCGAAGTCGAGGCCCCACTTCACGAAGATCGCCTCGGCCTCGGCCTCCATGCCGGGCTTCAGAACCATGAGCATGCGCTCCTGGCTCTCCGACAGCATCATCTCGTAAGGGGTCATGCCGGCCTCGCGGGCGGGCACCTTCTCGATGTCGAGCTCGACGCCCAGATCCCCCTTGGCGCCCATCTCGACGGCCGAGCAGGTCAGGCCGGCAGCCCCCATGTCCTGGATCGCGATGACCGCGCCCGAGCGCATCAGCTCGAGGCAGGCCTCGAGCAGGAGCTTCTCGGCGAAGGGGTCGCCGACCTGCACGGTCGGGCGCTTCGACTCGGTCTCGGCGTCGAACTCGGCCGACGCCATGGTGGCGCCGTGGATGCCGTCGCGCCCGGTCTTCGAGCCGAGGTAGACGATCGGGTTCCCGACGCCCGAGGCCGCCGCGTAGAAGATCGCGTCGGCCTTGGCGAGGCCGACCGCCATGGCGTTGACCAGGATGTTGCCGTCGTAGCGCGGGTGGAAGCCGACCGCGCCGCCGACCGTCGGCACCCCGAAGGAGTTGCCGTAGCCGCCGATGCCGGCGACCACGCCCGAGACGAGGTGGCGCGTGCGGGGGTGGTCGGGCGAGCCGAAGCGCAGGGCGTTCAGGGCCGCGATCGGGCGCGCCCCCATGGTGAAGACGTCGCGCAGGATGCCGCCGACGCCGGTCGCCGCGCCCTGGTAGGGCTCGATGAAGCTCGGGTGGTTGTGGCTTTCCATCTTGAAGACGCAGGCGAGGCCGTCGCCGATGTCGATGACGCCGGCGTTCTCGCCCGGCCCCTGGATCACCCACGGCCCCGTCGTCGGCAATCCGCGCAGGTGCTTGCGCGACGACTTGTACGAGCAGTGCTCGTTCCACATCGCCGAGACGATGCCGAGCTCGGTCAGCGTCGGATCGCGCCCGATCAACCCACGGAACCGTTGGTACTCGTCCGGCGTCAGGCCGTGCTGGCGGACGAGCTCGGGCGTGATCGGGACATCGTTGCGGAACATGCGGCGGTCTCGACGAAAATCCGGTCCCGATCGGAGATGGCGCCGTCGGCAAGGTCGGCGCCGGCTCGGGAGTCGCCACGGCTCTAGAGGGTAAGCGCCCGCCCTGGCAACATTCGATCACACATCCGCCCGGCCCGTCCCGGGGTCGGAGCGCTCAGGCGCGGACCGGGACGGCCGTCGCGCCGCCTTCGGACGGGCTCGCCGGCCGCGCCCCGCACCGGCGGTCGATCGCCGCGTGCACCGGCTCCGGCCCGGAGACCAGGGCGATGTAGTCGAACCCGTCCGTGTCCAGGCTCGACATCAAGAGCTGGAAGTGCATCTGGAACAGGTTGAAGCGTCGGCCTCGAATGAGACGATGCTCGATCAGGTCCTCCAGCCGGACGTAGCGCGTGGCCGGGCGCCCGCGGTCGGGCGAGGGCACGTCGGAGGCGGTCAGCGGATCGCGCAGGTGGATCGACAGCCAGTCCCAGGGCGCGCGCACGTCGAGCCAGCGGATCTGGTCGGCGGCGGCGAAGCGCGCGAGCGCCGCCCGGAACTTCACCGCGGGGCGGTCGAGGGCGATCCAGGGGATCACGCTGCCCAGCGTCACGAACGAGACCGGCGTGCCGCGGGTGCCGAAGGCGGGATCGGCCGAGAGGATCCGGTCGAGCACCTCGACCCCGAGGAAGCTCGACGAGGAATGGCCGATCACCACGACTTCGTCGGCGGTGCCCTCGGCGGCGGCGATGCGCGCGGCCATGGCGTCGAGGCGCTCGGGCATCCGGGCTTCGCGGCCGGCCGCGTGGTCGTGGGTGAAGGCGGTGTCGTCGACGAGGTGGGCGCAGTAGAACGGCTTGCCGCGGGTGATCGCCATGATCCCGGCCAGGATCGCGTAGGCCGCGCCCGGTACCGCGAGCCACGACCACGGCCGCCAGTCGGCCGGCAGCGCCAGCGGCAGCAGCGCGGCGAGCCCGAGGCTCAACGCCACGAACACCAGGAACAGGTACTGGACGCCGAAGATCACCATGGCGAAGCTACGCCCTTCGCGGCGCAGGCGCCGTTCGTAGCCCGAGCGCCTGAGCCGCCACAGCAGGGCCGGCACCGTGAGGAGGCGCCGCCAGTTGGGGCGCGGGAAGCGCGCACGCACGATGTCGTCCCAGCGCAGCAGGCCGTAGCGCGTGCGGGTGCCCCCCGATTCGACGGTCCAGTCGAGGCTGAGGCGGTCGGCGCTGCGCGACGGGTCGCTCACCGCGATGTCGAGCCCGCGGCGCGCGGCCGTCAGCCGGCTCTCGCGACGGAAGAGGCCCCAGTAGGTCTCGGGCTGGCGCGGATCGAAGCCGGGCAGGTAGAAGACCTGGCGCCTGACCACCTCTTGCGGATCGGCGGTGGGCGTGTCGCTGAATCGGGTGATGACGGAGCGTTCCGGCGCTGTTGCTATCGAAGGATGCCGGCTCCCTACACGACGGCACGCCCCGGAGACGAGCGAAAAGACGCCGGCGTTATGACCCGTTGAGAAACTCGGGGGGCACCGCAAAGAGTGGCTTTCGGCCTGTCCGCTTCCGGGCGACGGATCGATCGAGGCGGACATCGCCACCCCGCCCGCTCACGGTTGAGAGCGGAGAAGGCCGAGCCGCAGCGCGCGGGCGGCAGATTGTCCGCCGCCCCGCCTGCCTTGGCGTCCATCCCAGACTGTACAAAAGTCGAATGGCACCCAAGCGGTCATACGTATCCGATGGGGGTTGGCCGGACCGAGGAAGTTGACCTAGCTTGGGTCGGTCCGCGAAAGCCGCTGCTTCAACCGCAAACACCCGGCAGTGGGCCACGGCGATGCCGTAGGACGCCTTCCCACGGTCAAGGTTCGCTTCCCGCGCGGAATTGCGTTTGCTCGACCACCACGGATGGCTGCGTCGGAGGAGCGCCCACGGCTCTCCGCACGTCTGGCGTGGGTCGCGAGAAGCTTGTCGAGCGAGCCTACAAGCTGAGACGTCGCCGATGCCGGCTCCGCCCGTCACGCCGCCGGGGGATGCGCCAGGAACTCGGCGATCGCGGCGACGAACCTTTCGCCGTAGGCCTCGCGCTTGCGCTCGCCGACGCCGTGGACGGTGCGCAGCGCGTAGAGATCCACCGGCTTGCCCTTGGCCATCTCGATCAGCGTCCGATCGGGAAACACCATGAAGGCGGCGATGTTGTCGGCGCGCGCGATGGTGGCGCGTAGGCCGCGCAGGTGCTGGAACAGGGCCTCGTCGGCCGGGCTCAGGTCGTCCGAGCCGGCGTCGCGCACGGCGCCCGCGCGGCGGCGCTCGCGCGGCTCGGCCGATTTCGGCTCCGGGTCGGGGCGGAGCTGCACCGGCTCGCGGCCGAACAGGATCGCCTCGCCCTTGTCGGTCATGGTGAGGCCGCCGTAGCCGTCGGTGTTCTCGGCCACCGCGCCGGCGGCGAAGAGCTGGCGCAGGATCGCGCGCCAGGCGGCGACCGGCTTGTCGGCGCCGACGCCGAAGGTCTTGAGCTGCTCGTGGCCGTTGCGGCGGATCGGCTCGCTCACCTTGCCGTGGACCACGTCGCAGACATAGGCCGCGCCGTAGCGCTGCCCGGTGCGCACGATCGCCGAGAGGATCTTCTGGGCCGGGACCGTGCCGTCGACGAGCGTGACGCCGCCGCGGCAGAGGTCGCACCGGCCGCAATGGCCGCTGGCCTCGTCGAAGTAGGCGAGCAGCGATTGCCGGCGGCAGGCCGCGCCTTCGCACAGCGCGATCATCGCCTCGAGCTTGCGCCGCTCGACGCGGCGGCGCTCGTCCGGCACCTCCTTCTCGTCGATCTGGCGGCGGCGCAGGGCCATGTCGTCGAGGCCGTAGAGGGTCAGCGTGTCGGCGGGCAGCCCGTCGCGGCCGGCGCGGCCGATCTCCTGGTAGTAGCCCTCGACGTTGCCCGGCATGTCGGCGTGGCAGACGAAGCGCACGTCGGGCTTGTTGATGCCCATGCCGAAGGCCACCGTCGCGGTCATCACGACGCCGTCCTCCTGCAGGAAGGTGTCCTGGTTGCGCATGCGCGTGCCCTGGTCGAGCCCGGCATGGTAGGGATACGCGTTGAAGCCGTCCTTCTTCAGGCTCTCGGCCAGCTGCTCGGTGCGCTTGCGCGACGAGCAGTAGATGATCCCGCTCTCGGAGCGGCGGTGCTTGAGGAAGCGCTCGATCTGCCGGGTCGGGTTGTCCTTGGCGGCGAAGGTCAGGCCGATGTTCGGCCGGTCGAAGGAGTGGACGAAGGTCTTGAGGTCGCGCCCTTGGGGAAACAGGCGCTCGGCGATCTCGGCCCGCGTCGCCTTGTCGGCGGTCGCCGTCAGCGCCACGGTCTGGACGTCGCCGAGCGCCTCGCGGGCGCGGGACAGCGCACGATATTCGGGGCGGAAGTCGTGGCCCCATTGCGAGACGCAATGCGCCTCGTCGACCGCGAGCCGGCGGACGCCCGCGCCGCGCAGCGCGTCCATGCAGCCGTCCATCAGCAGGCGCTCGGGCGAGACGAAGAGCAGCCGCAGCTCGTTCGCGCGGATCATCCGCCAGGTCTCGCGCGAGACAGATTCGGCCACCGACGAGTTCAGGGTCGCTGCCGCGACGCCGAAGCCGCGCATCTGCTGCACTTGGTCGTGCATCAGCGCGATCAGCGGCGAGACCACGACGGTGAGCGAATCCTCCACCAGCGCCGGCAGCTGGTAGGTCATCGACTTGCCCGAGCCCGTCGGCATCACCGCGAACACGTCCGCGCCCGAGAGCACCGCCTCGATCACCTCGTCCTGGCCGGGTCGGAAATCGTCGTAGCCGAAGGTGGTCTTGAGGGCGCGCCGCGCATCGTCGAGTCGTGAGGTCATGCCTGTCCCAGGTGAAACCACGGCTTGCCGCCGGGGTGCGTATACACTAACAGCAGATTGTCTACACGGACGCGCGCGATGCCGCTGAACATCCGAAGCGAGGAGGTGAACCGCCTCGCCGACAAACTGGCGGCCCTCGCCCGGGTCAGCAAGACCGAGGCGGTGAAGATCGCGCTGGCCAACGAACTGGAGCGGCGGGATCGCGCCCTACCGCTGGCCGAACGGTTGCGGCCCCTGCTCGATGAGATCGCCGCCGTACCGCGAACGGGTCTGGAGGCCGACAAGGCCTTCTACGACGGCCTGAACGACGAGTGATGTTCGTCGATGCCTCCGCCATGGTCGCGATCATGAGCGCAGAGCCGCCAGCGGCGGCGTTGATCCGGTGCCTCGACCAAGCCGAAGCACCGATCACCTCGGCGCTTGCCGTCTTCGAGACCGTCATGGCCCTCTCGCGAAAATTGAGTCAGGACGTCGCGAACTCCGAATCGCAGATCGAACGGTTCCTCCTGGCCGCCGGCATCCGATTGGTGCCGATCGCCGCGGCGGAAAGCCACGAAGCCCTCGCCGCGCATGCACGCTACGGCAAGGGCCGCGGGCATCCGGCACAGCTCAATCTGGGCGACTGCTTCGCCTATGCCTGCGCCCAGGTCCACGACGTTCCCCTGCTCTTCGTCGGCGACGACTTTCCGCAGACCGACATTCGCTCGGCGATGGCTTGAGGGTCAGCGCGCGACGATGGCGACGGCGGCGCCGGCCATGACCGTTCCGGCCCCACGATTGATCGCGCGACGGGCGCGAGACGACGTGAAGACCCGGCGCGCGCGGGCCGCGGCGAGCACATAGGCCGCCAGCACCGCACTCAGCACGACGACGATCGTCGCCGCGATCTCCGCGATGCCCAGCGGCGTGAGATGATCGAGGTCGACGACAGTCGGCAGCAGGGCCAGGAAGAACAGGATCACCTTCGGGTTGCCCAAAGTGAGGGTCAGTCCGCCGAGAAACAGGCGAACGGCGCCGTGTCCGGCCATGGGCGCGGCTTCGACCGCGTCGGTGCGGGCGGTCCAGGCTCCCCAGGCGAGATACGCGAGATAGATCGCGCCGGCGTATTTCAGGACGACGAATCCGATCGCGAAGGTCTGCGCCACCATGGCAAGGCCCGCCACCGTCAGCGAGAACCCGACGAGATCGCCCGCGACGAACCCCGCCGCGAAGCCGATGATCCCCGGCGTCCCCCGCGCCAGCACCCGCGCCACGAGCGCGGCGATGCCCGGGCCGGGCGAGGCGACGGCGATGGCATAGACGGCGGCGAAGAAGGCGAGGCTGGACAGCGGCATCGTGGTCACGAGGGTCGAGATCAGGGCCGCGCGATGCGCCCGTCTGAGATTCCTATCACATCGGCCCGCCCGCCGAGCTCGGCGAACATCGCCGCGTCGGCCCCGGTCATGAACACCTGCCCCGGCAACGCGTCGAGGGCCGCGAACAGGCCGGCGCGGCGGCGGGGGTCGAGGTGGGCGGCGACCTCGTCGAGGAGGATCAGCGGCGCGATCCCGCTCATCGCCCGCACCAGCTTGGCATGGGCGAGCACGAGGCCGATCAGCAGCGCCTTCTGCTCGCCGGTCGAGGCGGTGGCGGCCGGCACGTCCTTCGGGCCGTGCCGGACCACGAGATCGCTGGTCTGGGGGCCCGACAGCGTGCGCCCGGCGGCGCGGTCGCGCGGGCGGCCCCGGGCGAGGGCGAGGCGGAAGCGGTCCTCCGCCTCGAGCGCCGGCCAGACCGCGACGAGGTCGTCGAGGTCGCCCTCCAGGCGCAGGGCCGCCCAGGGAAACGGCTGCGCGTCGTCGCGGGTCTCGTGGATCAGGCGATCCAGCCGCTCGGTGGTCTCTCGGCGGGCGAGCGCGACGGCGACGCCGAGCTCGGCGACCTCGCGCTCGATCGCGTCGAGCCAGCGGCCGTCGTTCGGGCGCTCCTCCAGCAGGCGGTTGCGCGAGCGCAGCGCCCGCTCCATCGCCGAGACGCGGGCGCCGTGGCCGGAATCGACCGCGAGCACGAGCCGGTCGAGGAAGCGGCGGCGGTCGCCGCCCGGCCCGCGGAACAGCCCGTCGAGGTCCGGCGTCAGCCAGACAACGCGCAGGAACTCCGAGAAGGCGACCGGGGAGGGCGCGCCGGCCCCGTCGATCCGGCAGAGCCGGCTGATGCGCCCGTCGAAGCCCGGCGGCTCGCATCCGGTCCCGAGGCGGTGCTCCGCCCCGTCGCGCGCCAGCGTCACCGAGACGGCGAACCCGCCGGGGCCGTCCTTGCGCGCCATCGCCGAGAACTCGGCCCGCCGCAGTCCGCGGCCGGGCGCGAACAGCGAGATCGCCTCCAGGATGTTGGTCTTGCCCGCCCCGTTCTCGCCGACGAGCGCGACGAAGCGGTCCGACAGCGGCAGGTCGAGATCGGCGTGGTTGCGGAAGTCGCGGGCGGTCAGGCGGGTGAGGCGCTGCACATCCGCATCATCCGTCTCGTTCGATGGCCCACCCGAGTGCGAAACCGGTGCCTCGCTCACACCCGCATCGGCATCAGCACGTACAGCGCCGAGGCGCCCTCGCGGTCCTGGATCAGGGTCGGGGAGCCCGGATCGGCGAGCTTGAACAGGGCGGTGTCGCCCTCAAGCTGGCCGGTGATGTCGAGGAGGTAGCGGGCATTGAAGCCGATATCGAGGCCGGCGGCCTCGTAGTCGACGTCGAGCTCCTCCGTCGCGCTGCCCGAATCCGGGTTGTTGACCGAGAGCGAGAGGCGGCCCTCCTGCAGGCCGAGCTTCACCGCCCGGCCGCGCTCCGACGAGATCGTCGAGACCCGGTCCACCGCCCGCGCGAAGGATTCGCGCTCGACGGTGAGGCGCTTGTCGTTTCCGGCCGGGATGACGCGCTGGTAGTCGGGGAAGGTGCCGTCGATCAGCTTGGAGATCAGCGTCACGCCGGAGGCGAAGCGCAGGCGGATCTTGGCGGGCGAGAGGTCGATGGCGACGCTGTCGCCGCCGTCGTCGACGAGCTTCTGGATCTCGGCGACCGCCTTGCGCGGCACGATGATGCCCGGCATGCCGGCGCTGCCCTCCGGCGCGTCGATCTCGACGCGGGCGAGCCGGTGACCGTCGGTGGCGACCGCGCGCAGCTTCAGCCCCTCCGCCTCGATGGTGTGGAGATAGATGCCGTTGAGGTAGTAGCGCGTCTCCTCGGTCGAGATCGCGAACTGGGTCTTCTCGATCAGGCGCTTGAGGTCGGCGGCCGCGATGCCGAAGCTGTGCGGCAGCTCGCCCGCGGCGAGGTCCGGGAAGTCGCCTTCCGGCAGGGCGCCGAGCGCGAAGCGCGAGCGGCCGGAGCGGATCGTCATCTGGCCGGACTCGCCGCCGGTCTCGAGCGAGACCTGCGCGCCCTCGGGGAGCTTGCGCACGATGTCGTAGATCACGTGGGCCGGCACGGTGGTGGCACCCGGATCCGAGACGTCGGCCGGCACGGTCTCGGTCACCTCGATGTCGAGGTCGGTCGCCCGCAGCTGGAGGCCGCCGTCGGTGGCACGCAGCAGCACGTTCGACAGGATCGGGATCGTGTTGCGCCGCTCCACGACGCGGTGCACGTGGCCGAGCGACCGTAGGAGGGCCGCACGCTCGACAGTGACTCTCATCGCAGTACTCTGAATGCTCGAAGGACCGTGCTCGAACGCCGCCGCGGCCGGCGGGTTCGGAGTTTGGCCGTTCAGCTTGGCGAAGCGGCGCCGCGAAGGCAAGGGCGCGATTCGTCCCTCGCACAGGGCGATCGGGGGCGGGACGGGCCGACGACCCGCCCCGCGCGTCCCGCCCCGCGAGAGGGGAGGGACGGAGCAGGATCAATCCTGCAGCATGCGCTTCAGGAGCTCGACCTCGTCGCCGAGAACCGCGTCCTCGCCGATCAGCTTCTCGATCTTGCGCACGGCGTGGAGCACCGTGGTGTGGTCGCGCCCCCCGAAGCGGCGGCCGATCTCGGGCAGCGAGCGCAGGGTCAGCACCTTCGACAGGTACATCGCGATCTGGCGCGGCTTCACCACCGCGGCGGTGCGGCGCTCGCTGAGGATGTCGGAGCGCGAGACGTTGTAGCGCGAGGCGACGAGCTTCTGGATGTCCTCGATCTTGATCCGCTTCGGCTCGCGGTTCTTCACGAGGTCGCGGATCGCGGTCTCGGCCGTCTCCATGGTCACGGCGGTGCCGGTGAGCGTGGCATGGGCCAGCAGGCGGTTCACGGCGCCCTCGAGGTCGCGGCCGTTGGCCGTGATCGCGCGGGCCACGTAGGTCGCCACCGCCGGCGAGACCTCGAAGCTCGGATGCGCCACCCGCACGGCGGCGAGCCGCGCGGAGAGGATCGAGGCGCGGAGCTGCTCGTCCAGCATCCCGATCTCGACCACGAGGCCGCCGGCCAGGCGCGAGCGGACGCGCTCGTCGAGCGCCTCCAGCTCCGTCGGCGGCCGGTCGGAGGCGACGACGACCTGGCGGCCGGCATCGATCAGCGCGTTGATGGTGTGGCCGAACTCGGCCTGGATCGACTTGCCCTGGATGAACTGCACGTCGTCGAGGATCAGCAGGTCGATGCCGCGCAGGCGCTCCTTGAAGGCGAGCGCGTTCTGGGTCTTCAGGGCGTTGACGAAGCCGTACATGAAGCGGTCGGCCGTGAGGTAGATCACCCGGCGGCCGGCCTCGCGGGCGGCGTGGCCGATGCCGTGCAGCAGGTGGGTCTTTCCCAGGCCGACGCCGGCATGGAAGTAGAGCGGGTTGTAGAGCGCACCCTCGCCATCGTGGCGGGCGACGCGGTCGGCGGCGGCATGCGCCAGGGAGTTCGACCGGCCGAGCAGGAAGTTCGCGAAGGTGAGCCGCGCGTCGAGGGGCGCGCCGTTGAGCTCGCCGGCGATCTCGGCGCGCATGTCGGGCGCCGGGGTCGTCGGCATCGGGGCGGGCGTGCCGGCGGCGTGGAGGCGGGCGAGCGGGCCGCTGGTCGGGCCGGGCTTCGGGGCGCCGGGCGCCACCGGGCGGACGGGGGCGGTGGTGCCGCGCACGCCGACCTCGATGCGGCCGACCTCCTCGACCTCGGCCTTGAAGGTGTTCAGCACCCGGTCGAGGTAGTGCGACTCGATCCAGCTCTTCAGGAACCGGGTCGGCACGGTCAGGCGGGCGGTGCCGCCGACGACGCAATCCAGCTCCAGGCGGGCGAACCAGCTCGCGAACACGTCCTCGCCGAGCTCGGCCCGCAGGCGGCGTTTCACCCGTCCCCAGGCTGCGGCGGCCTCCGTGGACCCGTTTCCTCCGCCGCTTCCGCCGCCGCCCGACACGCTCTCGTCGACATGCATCACTGACACTCTCCTCGCACCGAGGACGGGAGACCCGCCGACGGGGCGTACGCACGCACACTGGAACACCCCGTGAACACGGGCGGGGCGCAAAAATCGGAGGGAGTCAACCCGTCCGACGACGCTGCTGGTCGATTTGAAGAGCCTATCAACAATTGCCTACGGTAGTTTTAACAGTGGGACTTGCGGGGAAAGCCTTGACCGCCACTTCGGCGAGTCGAGCGGAGTCGAAGCGACGCACGATACGGCTTTGATTCGACGCATGATTCGGCTTGGTGGCGGAGATGCTGTGGGTTTGCTGGGGCGTGGTGAGGTTTTGTTAAGCTACACCCGCCCCGAAGACTCCGCAACGAAATGGATTTTTGAAAATGGGTTAACGCTTCGTCACGCGCCAAGCGGGGACAAGGCGCGAACATCGACCGCGCCCTCAGGCGCTCCCGGAGCGCGTCTCGACGGCGGTGTCGCGGGCAACGATCGGTCCGCATCGCCCAGGCTGGCGCCCGGATCTCCGCGTTGCTCGACCCCGCGACGGCGACTGAACGACGGCGTCGTGCCGGCGCGGCGCCGGTGCCCTCTCCCGTTCGGCAGGGGGACAGGGTCAAGGGGGCAGGGTGAGGGGACAGGTCCTTCCGGGCAGGTCTCACCCCAACCCCGACCCTCTCCCGGACGGGGGAGGGGGCCGTGCGGGCCTTCGAAGGCTCACCGGCTGCCATCATGCGCAAGATGCAGCAGCCCGCCTCAGGGGAGGGCGATCGCGGAGGGTACGCGCCTCGCGTCGAGCGCGCTCGCCGTCCCGAAGAATGAGGACATGGCCGCGATGGCTCGGGCACACGAAAAAGCCCGGCGCGAAGGCCGGGCTTTTTCGTATCGGGACCTGATGGCGCGTCGGCGGTGCCGACGGCGGCCGCGCTCAGGCGGCGGCGGCCAGGGCCTTCACGCGGGCGGCGAGGCGCGAAACCTTGCGCGAGGCATTGTTCTTGTGAACGATGCCGCTCTGGGCGGCCCGCATGATCTCCGGCTCGGCGGCGCGGAGCGCGCTGAGGGCGTCGGACTGCACGCCCGCGGCGATGGCCTCCTCGACCTTGCGGACGAAGGTACGCATCCGGGAGCGGCGCGAGCGGTTGATCGCCGTGCGCTTGGCGATCTTGCGGGTCATTTTCTTGGCCGACACGGTGTTGGCCATGGGCATCCTCGTATCAAAGGGCGGGGACCTTCGAGCTCGGGGAGCCTCGGATCGGTCTGCGCTGGGTGTGGCGAATGGCGAAGCCGACGACGCGTGCAACCGCACGGGCCCTCGGCAGAGCCGGCTCTATAGCCACGGGACGCCGCGTCGTCAACGCGGATCGGCGCATCCGGCTTGATCGCGCCGGGCCGGCCCGGGATGATACCGGGCGATCCGGGGAGGGACCAGCGTGGTGCACAGGGTGAGCGAGGCGGATGCGGCTCGCATCGCGGCGTTCCGTCCGGCCTCCGGCATGGAGACGCCGCGCTTTGCCGGCGTGGCGAGCTTCATGCGGCTGCCCTGCCGCGATCCGCGAGGCGCCGAGGGCGTCGAGATCGGCCTCGTCGGCATCCCGTTCGACGGGGCGACCACGAACCGGCCGGGCACCCGCCTCGGCCCGCGCGGCGTGCGCGAGGCCTCGACCGGCACGCGGGCGATCAACCATGCCAGCGGGCTCGCGCCCTACGCGCTGGCGGCCTGCGCCGACCTCGGCGACGTGCCGGTGAACCCGATCGACGCCGGCGAGACCTGCCGGCGGATCGAGGCGTTCATGGGCGGCCTCAGAGCGGCCGGCATCGTGCCGCTCGGCGTCGGCGGCGACCACCTGATCAGCTATCCGATCCTCCGGGCGCTCGGGCGCGACCGGCCGCTCGGCCTCGTGCACATCGACGCCCACAGCGACACCGACGACGCGCAGTACGGCGGCACCCGGCTCACCCACGGAACCCCGTTCCGCCGCGCGGTGGAGGACGGCGTGCTCGATCCGCGGCGCTGCGTGCAGATCGGCATCCGCGGCAGCATGGATGCGGCGGACGAGCGCGACTGGGCCTGCGCCCGGGGCATCCGCGTCATCACCATGGAGGAGGCCGCCGGCCGCGGCATGCCGGAGGTCGCGGCCGAGGCCCGCGCCATCGCCGGCCGCGGCCCGACCTATCTCAGCTTCGACATCGACAGCCTCGACCCGGCCTATGCGCCCGGCACCGGCACGCCGGAGATCGGCGGGCTGACCACCCGCGAGGCGCTGGCCCTGCTGCGCAGCCTGCGCGGCCTCGACCTCGTCGGCGCCGACCTCGTGGAGGTGGCGCCGCCCCTCGACCCGTCGGGGCTCACCGCGCTCACCGGCGGCCAGCTCGCCTTCGAGATCCTGTGCCTGCTCGCCGACGCGGTCGCCGCACGCCGGGCGGCGCGGGCGGACGCCGATCAGGCGAGCGAGAACCGGTAGGTCGTCGCCGACGCGAAACGCTCGCCGGGCCGCAGCACCGCCGGCGGGAAGCCGGGGTGGTTCGGGGCGTCGGGGAAGGCCTGCGTCTCGAAGCAGACCGCGTCGCCCGAGCGGTAGATCCGGCCGCTCGGGCCGATCAGCGTCCCGTCGAGGTTGTTGCCGGTGTAGAGCTGCAGGCCCGGCAGCGTCGTCGCCACGTCGAGGCGGCGCCCGCTCCCCGGCGCGATGCAGGTCGCCGCCGGCCGCAGCCGTCCGTCCGCATCGCGGAGGACGAAGCAGTGGTCGTAGCCCTTGGCGAACGCGAGCTGCGGATCGCCGTCGCGGATGCGCCGGCCGAGCGCCATGCCGGTGCGGAAATCGAACGCCGTGCCGGCCACCGGCCGCAGCGTGCCGGTGGGCACCTGCGTCGCGTCGGTCTCCAGCACCGCGTCGGCCGGGATCGTGACGACGTGGCCCATGACGTCGCCGGCGCCTTCGCCCGCCAGGTTGAAGTAGCCGTGGTTCGTCAGGTTGAGCACGGTCGGGCGATCGGTATGCGCGCGGTAGTCGATCCGCAGCGTCCCGTCCTCGGGCAGGCCGTAGGTCACCGCGACGTCGAGGTTGCCCGGAAATCCCTCCTCGCCGTCGGGCGAGCGGCGCGCGAGCGTCAGGTGCGCGTCATCGACCGATTCGACGCGCCACATCCGCCGGTCGAAGCCGCGCGGCCCGCCATGCATCGCGTTCGGCGGCTCGTTGATCGGCAGGGCGTAGGCGTGGCCGTCGACCGTGAAGCGCCCCTTGGCGATGCGGTTGGCGAAGCGCCCGATCAGGCCGCCGAAATGCGGGCTCTTGGTCTCGTAGCCCGCCACCGTATCGAGGCCGAGCACGACGCTGCCGACGCGCCCCCCGCGATCCGGCGTCTCGATCGCGGTGACGATCCCGCCGTAATCGAGCACCTGCACGCGCAGCGGCCCGCGCACCAGGGTGAAGCGTGTCACCGTCTCCCCGTCCGCCGTCCGTCCGAAGGTCTCGCCCGTCATCGCCCGTTCCCGTCCCGTGACGCGGGGATTACGCGCGAGACCCGATTCGGCTCACGACACCGGCGCCGGTGCCGGGTCGTCCGAAAGCTGCATCCGGTGCAGGCGGGCATAGGCGCCGCCCTGGGCGATCAGGGCTTCGTGCCGCCCGGTCTCGACGACGCGGCCGGCCTCCATCACCACGATCAGGTCGGCCTCGCGCACGGTCGAGAGCCGGTGGGCGATGACCAGGGTGGTGCGGCCCTTCATCAGCCGGGTCAGCGCGTCCTGCACCAGGCGCTCGGATTCCGAGTCGAGGGCCGAGGTCGCCTCGTCGAGGAGCAGGATCGGCGCGTCCTTGAGGAAGGCGCGGGCGAGCGAGATGCGCTGGCGCTCGCCGCCCGAGAGCCGCCCGCCGGCGGGCCCGACGCGGAAGTCGTAGCCCTCGGGCAGCCGCGCGACGAAGCCGTGGGCGGCGGCGGCCTCCGCGGCGGCGACGATTTCGGGCATCGTGGCGCCGGGCCGGCCGAAGCCGATATTGGCGGCGATGGTGTCGTCGAACAGCACCACCTCCTGCGACACCACCGCGACGGCCGCGCGCAGCGACGCCAGCGTCACCCCGCGCACGTCCTGCCCGTCGATGGCCACCGTTCCGGCGGTGGCGTCGTAGAGGCGGGGCACGAGGTTCAGCAGCGAGGACTTGCCCGAGCCCGAGCGGCCGACCAGCGCCGTGGTCGAGCCGGCCGGCACGACGAGGTCGATGCCCTCCAGCGCCGGCGCGTCCGGCCGGTAGCGGAAGTGCAGGTTCCGGTAGGCGATCTCGCCCGGTCCCCGCCTCAGCGCGACGGCGGCGGGCGCCTCCCGGATCGTCGGCGCCTCGTCCATCAGCGCGAAGTAGCGGGTCAGCGCGGCGGCCGCCTCCTGCAGGATCGCGTTGAGGGTGCCGAGCGCGCGGGCCGGCTGGGCGGCGAGCAGGAGCGCGGCGACGTAGCCGGTGAAGTCGCCCACCGTGCGCTCGCCCGCCATCACCCGCTGGCCGACCAGCATCAGCACCGCCGCCACGGCGAACCCGCCGCCGACCTCGAGCAGCGGGTCGAGGCGCCCGCGGGCGTTGGCGGCCTTCATCTTCAGGCGCCGGACCGAGTCGAGCGCGTCGGCCGCGCGGCCCTTGAGGTAGCCCTCCATCGCGTAGGTTTTTGCGATGCGCACCCCCTGGAGGCTCTCGGAAATCAGGCTGGCGGTGGCACCCATCTGCTCCTGGGTGGTGGTGGAGACGCGCCTGAGCTTCTTGCCGATCCGCCCGATCGGCCCGGCGACGAAGGGCACGGTGACCGCGGCCACCAGCGTCAGCACCGGATCCATCCAGATCAGCGCCGCGACGAGGCCGACGAGCATGGCGACGTCGCGCAGCAGCACGGTCGAGATCCGGGTCAGCGCCTCCTTGATGAAGGCGAAGTCGGTGGTGAAGCGCTGTGTGAAGGCGGCCGGGCTCTCGCGCCCGAGCTGCGCCAGGTCGGCGTCGATCAGGTGCCCGTAGAGCGCGGCCTGCATGTCGGCCTCGACCCGGGTCACGACACGGTTGGTCAGCACCGTCTGGCCGAACAGCGCGAAACCGCGCACCGAGGTGACGACGATGACGATCAGCGGGCCGTAGGCCAGCGCGCCGGCATCCTTGCGGTCGAAGGCGTCGAACGCGCCCTTGATCAGCGCCGGGTACAGGCCGGTCGAGGCGCCGACCAGGGCGATGAGCACCAGCACCACGGCCAGCGTGCCCCGGTGCGGCGACAGCCACTCGCGCCAGAGCCGGCGGAGCAGGGGGATCGTGTCGCCCTTCAGGCGCGCCATCGCGGGTTCCGAGATCGTCCGGGCGAAGGGCGCCGGCCCACCGTCGCCCGAGGCGGCGGTGGCGCGGGTGTGCCGCCCCGGCCGCCGCGGATCAAGCGCCGCCTGCGTCAGCGCCCGTCGCGGGGGCCTTGCTCGCCCTCGCCGCCGTCCTCGCCACGGCCGCCGTGGCGGTGCCGATGCCCGCCCACCGGCCCGGCCAGGATCATCGCCCGGCGCTTCTGGTCGGGGTCGAGGGTGGCGTAGAGCGGCCCCGAGGCGTCGGCGAGCTTGCCCAAAGCCGCGCCGCGGACGGTGGCGGCATCCGCCATGGCGCGCAACGCCGCCGGCGCGTCCTCGTCCATGCGCTTGCGATCGCGCATCGCGGCCATGCGCTCGCGGCGCTGGCGGGCGAGGTCGCGCATCGCCGTCTCGACCGGCGGCCACAGCTTCTCCTGGTCGGCGTTGAGGCGCAGGCCCGCATGGAGCGCCGCGATGCGGGCGTCGGCGAAGGCCGCGCGGTCCTCGGGGGAGAGCCGGCTCCAATGGCCGCCCCAGCGGCGGGGCGGGCCGTCCTCGCCGTCGCGCGCCGCGACCGCGCCGGCCAGGGCAAGGCCGGCGAGGCCGGCGACGAGGGCACCCTTGATCACACGTCCGACCATCTCGGTCTCCATTCCTTCCGCGGCGAGCCCGGATCGGGTGCCGCCGGATCCGCAGCGCGGCCGAGCCGACCGGCCGTCCCGCTGCCGCACCGATCACACCGCATCCGTGTTTCGGCGGTATGTCGCCGCGCGCGGCTTGGCGATGTAACACTATTACACTATCAGCACGCCGGACGGCTGTGAGGAGTACTCGACGATGGCGACCCGGACCACGACGCGACTCGGCCTCCTCCGAGCGACGGCCCTGGCGCTGTGCCTGCACGCCGCATCGCTTCCGGCCTTCGCGGCGGACCGCGTGCGGGCGGTGGCGACCTTCTCGATCCTCGGCGATCTCGTGCGGCAGGTCGGCGGCGACGCCGGCGCGGTGACCACCCTCGTCGGGCCCGATGCGGATGCCCACGGCTACAGCCCGGCGCCCGGCGATTCCCGGACGCTGGCCGCCGCCGACATCGTGTTCGTCAACGGCCTGGGCTTCGAGGGCTGGCTCGACCGGCTGATCCGCGCCTCCGGCTCGAAGGCGCCCGTCGTCGTCGCCTCGGCCGGGGTCGCGACGATTCCCAGCCGGCACGACCATCACCACGGCGGCGCGGGCGGCCACGACGCGGCGTCGAGCCCCGACCCGCATGCCTGGCAGAGCATCCCGAACGCCAAGGTCTACGTCGCTAACATCCGCGATGGCCTGGCGAGGGTCGATCCGGGCCATGCCGCCGACTACGCCCGCAACGCCGAGGCCTATCTGGCCCGGCTCGACGCGGTCGACGCCGAGATCCGCGCGACGCTCGCCAGGATTCCCCCCGAGCACCGCAAGGTCATCACCACGCACGACGCCTTCGGCTACTTCAGCGCCGCCTACGGCCTGACCTTCCTGGCGCCGCAGGGGGTCTCGACCGACAGCGAGGCGAGCCCGCAGGACGTCGCCCGGATCATCCGGCAGGTCCGCCAGGACAAGGTGCCGGCGGTGTTCATCGAGACCATCGCCGACCCGCGCCTGATGCAGCAGGTCTCGCGGGAGAGCGGCGCGCGGATCGGCGACAAGGTCTATTCCGACGCGCTGTCCGGGGCGGCCGGCCCGGCATCGACCTATCTCGACATGATGCGGAGCAACCTGCGCGCGTTCGGCGCGGCGCTGGGGCCGTCGTGACGCTCAGAGCAGGCCGAGCTGACCGCCGCCGTCACCGGAGTTGCGGCGCTTCGGGCCGCGCCTGACCAGCACGCCGGCGCCCGACACCATCGCCTTGAAGGCGGCGACGTCGGCATAGGCCTGGACCTGGGTCCGGAACCGGACGGGCGAGCACACCACCGGTCCGTTGCGGTCGTCGACCAGCGTCCACAGCCAAAGGCCGCTCGGATCCTCGGTGATATCGAACCGCATCGACGCTGCCCCCCGGCAGGTGCTGGATGCTTCTTCGATACATCAGAAAAAAGCTCGGCGGGTAAACGGCTTAGGGCGTTCAAGGCTTTGCCGGCAACGAACCGTCGAATCGGCCCAATCGTCCCCGCTCTCATCGGTTTCCACAGGGACGGCGGCCGGCGCCAAGCCGCGTCGTCCCGCGACCCGTCTCGTCGTGCAGTCTAGTCGTGCGCTCGCCGCGTCAGCCAAAACGCCCAGAGACCGAGCATCAATCCGCAAATCGGAAAGGCGAACATCAACAGAACGTGCGGATCGCTCATCGGAGGGTCCTGAGAATTCTGCGTCCGAGCCAATGTAGGGCCGCACTCGTCATCGCGCAAAGGAGAAGGTTGGCGCCCAGGAGCGCAGCTCCGAAGTCGATGCCGGCGAGCCGCCCGGAGAAGACAGGTGCAAGGCCGCCCACGGCCAGGATCGCGATGGCGACGCCGTTCACGTAGGTCGCGGTGAGCTTGGCGCTCTCGTTGGCGACGAGCTTGGAACGATCGCCCGCGTCTTGCGGAGCCTTGGATTCAGAGACCATCAGGCAGTATGGCGGGCGACCCGGCACGGGGAAACGGTCGGCCGACGCCGCGGCACCCGTCACCTCCAGCAATGACAGATCGTAAACCGATGGTTAAGACGCCCGCTCTAGCTTGATCGTGAGAGTGACCGGCGCCGATCTCCGCGCACCGGCCTTCAGGGGAACCGCGTGCGTTGGGGGGCTGATCGCTGGCGCTTGTATCGGCTGGTCGGACGCGAGGTCGCCCGGACCGCACGCGCCGCCTCGGCCCGCTTCACCGCGCCACCGGACATCCTCGCCCGCGTCCGCGTCACCGGCCTCGTGATCGCGCCGCACGACCTGCGCACCTCCGACGCCACCTTCGCCGACGACATCTATGCCGGGCTCTTCGTCTTCGCCGGGCGCTCGCTCGCGGTGAGCGGCGGCTCGCCGTTCGACTACACGCCGCCCTCGCCGGAATGGGCCGACGTGCTCTACGGCTTCGGCTGGCTCAGGCACCTGCGCGCCTCCGACACGGCGCTTGCCCGCGCCAACGCCCGAGCCTTCGTGGCCGATTTCGTGGCCGGGCGCGGCGACCCGGCGCTGGCGCGCCAGACGCCGGTGGCCGCCCGCCGTCTGATCTCGTTCCTGAGCCAGTCGCCGCTGGTGCTGGAAGGGGCCGACCACGCCTTCTACCAGACCTTCCTCAGGGCGCTGGCCCGCGGGGCGCAGCAGCTCGAGCGCGACCTGCGGCGCGGGGTGCCGCCGCAATGGCGGCTGAACGCGGCCGTCGCGCTCTGCTTCGCCGGGCTGTGCTGCGAGGGCATCCAGCCGATCCTGCGGCGCGCCACCCGCGTGCTGTCGCGCGAGCTCGACCGCCAGATCATGCCGGACGGCGGCCACCGCTCGCGCGATCCGCGCTTCGCGATGGAGCTGCTCCTCGACCTGCTGCCCCTGCGCCAGAGCTATCTCAGCCGCAGCGTCGAGCCGCCCGAGGCCCTGCTGCGCGCCATCGACCGGATGCTGCCGCTGCTGCGCCTGCTGCGCCACGCCGACGCCTCGCTGAGCCATTTCAACGGCATGGGCGCGACGGCCGCCGACCACCTCGCGACGCTGCTGATCTACGACGGCGCCCTGGCGCAGCCGATGATGCACGCGCCGAATTCCGGCTACGAGCGGCTGGAAGGCGGCCGCATCGTCGTCATCGCCGACGTCGGCGCCCCGCCGCCGCTGCCGTACTCGCTCAATGCCGGGGCCGGCTGCCTGTCGTTCGAGATGTCGAGCGGGCCGCAGCGGATCGTGATCAATTGCGGCCTGCCCGCGAGCGGCCCGGAGCTGCGCCGGCTCGCCCGCACCACGGCCGCCCACTCCACCGCCTGCGTCGCCGACGCATCGTCCTGCCGCTTCCTCGGGTCCGGCGGGTGGTGGGGCGAGCGCGTCGCGGCGCGGTGGCTCGAACGCCGCGTCGGCCCCGTGGTCCTGCGCGGGCCGGCGGCGGTGAAGGCCGAGCGCAGCGACGAGGGCGCCTCCACCGTGCTCGCCGCCCGGCACGACGGCTACGCCCGCGACCACGGCATCGTCCACGAGCGACGCTGGCAGCTCGCCGGCGCCGAGGGGCGGCTCGACGGGCAGGACGCGTTCCTGCGCGCGTCCGCGAGGAAGGGCCGGCCGCGGACGCAGGACGTGGCGATCCGCTTCCACCTGCACCCGGCGATCGCGGTGCGCCATCAGGAGGACGGGCTCGAGCTGTCCTCGCCGCTCGGCGAGGTCTGGACCTTCCACGCCACCGGCGCGGAGATCCGGCTGGAGGAGAGCGTCTACTTCGCCGGCCTCACCGGCGCGCGCCGCACCGACCAGATCGTGCTGCACGTGGCCGTCCACGACGACGTGCGCGTCGACTGGACGTTCCAGCGCCTCGCCTCGGCCCCCGGACGCACGCCGAGCGCGGCGGCCTGACCGGCCTTCTGGCCCGGCGGCGGCCATTCGTGCTACCGCGCCCGGAACACCCTCGAAACGACAAGACCCACGATGTCGCATGATCAGGTGCGGGTTGCCCGCGCGCTCCTTTCCGTCTCCGACAAGGCGGGGCTCGTCGACTTCGCCCGCGCCCTGAGCGCGCGCGGCATCGCCCTGGTCTCCACCGGCGGAACCCACAAGGCGCTGACCGAGGCCGGGCTGCCGGTCACCGAGGTCGCCGAGCTCACCGGCTTCCCCGAGATGATGGACGGCCGGGTGAAGACGCTTCATCCGGCGGTGCATGGCGGGTTGCTCGCCATCCGCGACAACCCCGAGCACCAGGCCGCGCTCGCTGCCCACGGCATCGGCGCGATCGACCTGCTGGTGGTCAACCTCTACCCGTTCGAGGCGACGATCGCGGCCGGACGCGACTACGACGACTGCGTCGAGAACATCGACATCGGCGGCCCGGCGATGATCCGCGCGGCGGCCAAGAACCATGCCGACGTCGCGGTGGTGACGGACGTCTCCGACTACGGCGCGGTTCTGGAGGCGCTGGCGCAGGGCGGCGGCACGCTCACCCGGCCCTTCTGCCGGCAGCTCGCCCAGAAGGCCTATGCCCGCACCGCGGCCTACGATGCGGCGATCGCCAACTGGATGTCCGCCCACGTGGAGGCCGCCGGCACGGCACCGTTCCGCAGCTTCGGCGGCCAGCTCGCGCAGGGCCTGCGCTACGGCGAGAACCCGCACCAGGCAGCCGCCTTCTACCGCGCGCCGGGGATCGCGCGGGCCGGGATCGCCACCGCACGGCAGGTGCAGGGCAAGGACCTGTCCTACAACAACCTCAACGACACCGACGCAGCCTACGAGTGCGTCGCCGAGTTCGATCCGGCCCGCGCGGCGGCGGTGGCGATCATCAAGCACGCCAATCCCTGCGGCGTCGCCGAGGGCGCGAGCCTGACCGAGGCCTATGCCCGTGCGCTCGCCTGCGACCCGACCTCGGCCTTCGGCGGCATCGTCGCCCTCAACAGGCCCCTCGACGCGGATGCCGCCCGCGAGATCGTCAAGATCTTCACCGAGGTCATCATCGCTCCCGAGGCGTCGGTGGAGGCGATCGCGATCGTCGCCGCCAAGAAGAACCTGCGCCTGCTGCTCGCCGGCGGCCTGCCGGATCCGCGGGCCGCGGGCGAGACCGTGCGCACGCTCGCCGGAGGCCTGCTGGTGCAGGGCCGCGACGCCATGGTCGTCGACGACATGGCGCTGAATGTGGTCACGCGGCGGGCGCCGACGGAAGCCGAGCTCGCCGACCTGCGCTTCGCCTACCGGGTCGCCAAGCACGTGAAGTCGAACGCCATCGTCTACGCCAAGGGCGGCGCCACCGTCGGCATCGGCGCCGGGCAGATGTCGCGGGTCGACTCCTCGTGCATCGCCGCCTGGAAGGCCGCCGAGGGTGCCCAGCGCCTCGGCCTCCCGGACAGCCTCGCGGTCGGCGCGGTGGTGGCCTCCGACGCGTTCTTCCCCTTCGCCGACGGCCTGATGGCGGCGGCCGAGGCCGGCGCCACCGCCGTGATCCAGCCCGGCGGCTCGATGCGGGACGACGACGTGATCCGCGCCGCCGACGCGGCCGGGCTGGCGATGGTGTTCACGGGGGTGCGCCACTTCCGGCACTGAGCGGCGTCGCAGCCCCCCGAATGAGGGAAGGCCCCGCCGACCGGCGGGGCCTTCTCGTTGTCGTGCCGATCCGTGCGCGGCGACGATCTCGTCGCTCAGCGGCGCGGGGCCGGGGCGTCCGCGTCGGCGTAGATGTCGCGGTCCTTGGTCTCGGGCACCAGGAACAGGCCGATGATCACCGTCGCGACGGCGATGACGATCGGGTACCAGAGGCCGTAATAGATATCGCCGGTCTGGGCGACCATCGCGAAGGCGGTGGCCGGGAGCAGGCCGCCGAACCAGCCGTTGCCGATGTGGTAGGGCAGGGACATCGAGGTGTAGCGGATCCGGGTCGGGAACAGCTCGACCAGCATCGCCGCGATCGGCCCGTAGACCATCGTCACGAACAGGACGAGGACGAACAGCAGCCCGATCACGCTCGCCACCTGCGGCCGGAAGATGTCGAACGGATTCGACATCTTCACGATGCCGGCGTCGTTCGCCTTCGGGTAGCCCGCCGCCTGCAGGGCTGCGGTGGCGGCCTTGTTGAAGTCCGCGGCCGGGCTGCCGGCGGGGAACGGCACGGCGGTGTCGTTGACCTTGACCACGGTCGGCTGGCCGGCGGGGCCGGCTTCGGTGGCGTACTTCACCGACGACTTCGAGAGGAAGTCGCGGGCGAGGTCGCACGGCGCCGAGAACACGCGGGTGCCCACCGGGTTGAACAGGTTCCCGCACTCCTTCGGGTCGGCCACCACCGTGACCTTCACCTGGTCGATCGCCCGCTCGAGCGCCGGGTTCGCCACCGAGGTGAGTCCGTGGAACAGCGGAAAGAAGCTCGCGGCGGCGATCGCGCAGCCGGCCAGGATGATCGGCTTGCGGCCGATCTTGTCCGAGAGCCAGCCGAAGAACACGAAGAAGCCGGTGCCGAGCAGGAGCGACCAGGCGATCAGCAGGTTCGCGGTGTATCCGTCCACCTTCAGGATCGATTGCAGGAAGAACAGCGCGTAGAACTGGCCCGTGTACCAGACCACGCCCTGGCCTGCGACGAGGCCGAACAGGGCGATCAGCGCGATTCTGGCGTTCGTCCACTGGCCGAAGGCCTCCGTCAGCGGCGCCTTCGAGGTGGTGCCTTCCTCCTTCATCTTCTTGAAGGCCGGCGACTCGGAGAGCTGCAGGCGGATCCAGACCGAGATGCCGAGCAGCAGCACCGAGACCAGGAACGGGATGCGCCAGCCCCAAGCCTTGAACGCCTCCTCGCCGGTGAACGAGCGGGTCGCCAGGATCACCAGCAGCGACAGGAACAGGCCGAGCGTCGCGGTGGTCTGGATCCAGCTCGTGTAGAAGCCGCGCCGTCCGTTCGGGGCGTGTTCGGCGACGTAGGTCGCGGCACCGCCGTACTCGCCGCCGAGCGCGAGGCCCTGCGCGAGGCGCAGCACGATCAGGATGATCGGCGCCGCGATGCCGATGGTCTCGGCGTTGGGCAGGATGCCGACGATGAAGGTCGACAGGCCCATAATCAGGATGGTGACGAGGAAGGTGTACTTGCGGCCGACGAGGTCGCCGACGCGGCCGAACACCAGGGCGCCGAACGGGCGGACGATGAAGCCGGCGGCGAAGGCGAGCAACGCGAAGATGTCGCGCGTGGCCGGCGGGTAGGCCGAGAAGAACTGCGCCCCGATGATCGCGGCGAGCGAGCCGTAAAGGTAGAAGTCGTACCACTCGAACACGGTGCCGAGGGACGACGCGAAGATCACGCGCTTCTCGGCCGAGGTCATCGGCCGTGCCGCGTCTCCCGGCCGTGGGACTGCGGTTGCAGCAACCATCTTGAAATTCCTCCCGATCCGTCGTGTCCCGGTGCTCCTTTCGCGGAACCGGGCTTGGGACGACGCGCTCGCGTCGTCCGGCCGTTCGGCAAGAACCGAACACGCGATTGTTACCCGAGGCCTCGATTCTGCCAACAGGTCGGACGGGCGGAACGGAAGGAATGAAGACGTTGTAACAGGTTTGCTTCGGCTCGTGCGCGAAGCAGGCCTGTCGCGGAGCCGTGCCGCGACGAAGAAGGGGCGCGGCGGATGCCGCGCCCCCTCGAAAGGCGTCGCCGGTGTGGCGGGCGTCAGTGCGCGTGGGCGCCCTCCGCACCGATGCCGGTCTCCGAGCGCACGAACTGCGCTTCGAAGGCGGCGCGCTCGCGCTCGGCCCGCCGCGACTTGTCGAGCGTCGAGACGATCCAGATCGTCGCGAACGCCAGCGGCATCGAGAACAGCGCCGGGTTGTCGTAGGGGAAGATCGCCGCCGCATGGCCGAGCGTCGCGACCCACACGGCCTTCGAGAGCACCACCATCGTCACCGCCGAGATCAGCCCGACGAGGCCGCCGAGCAACGCGCCCCAGGTCGTGGTGCCGCGCCACAGGATCGACATGGCAAGGACCGGGAAGTTGCAGCTCGCCGCCACCGAGAAGGCGAGGCCGACCATGAACGCCACGTTCTGGTTCTCGAACACGTAGCCGAGGTAGATCGCCACGATGCCGATCACCACCGCCGCGATCTTCGAGAGGTTGACCTCGTGCTTCTCGGTGGTGCGCCCGCGGGCGATCACCTGGGCGTAGAGGTCGTGGCTGACGGCGGACGCACCGGCCAGCGTCAACCCGGCGACGACCGCGAGGATGGTCGCGAACGCCACCGCCGAGATGAAGCCGAGGAAGTACGGCCCGCCGACCGCGTTGGCGAGGTTGACGGCGACCATGTTGGTCCCGCCGAGCATGTCCTTCAGCTTGTCGAACGCGCCGGCCGGCCCGAGCTTGAAGTAGGACGGATCCGACATCAGCAGGGCGATGCCGCCGAAGCCGATGATGAAGGTGAGGATGTAGAAGTAGCCGATCAGGCCGGTGGCGTAGAACACCGACTTGCGGGCGGCCTGGGCGTCCGAGACGGTGAAGAAGCGCATCAGGATGTGCGGCAGGCCGGCGGTGCCGAACATCAGGCCGACGCCGAGCGAGATCGCCTCGACCGGGTTCGACACGAGGCCGCCGGGCGCCATGATCGCGTCGCCCTTCGGATGCGTGGCGACGGCCGAGGCGAACAGCGCCTCCGGGTTGAAGCCGTACTTGAGCAGCACGGCCCCGGCCATGAAGGTGGCGCCGCCGAGCAGCAGGCAGGCCTTGATCACCTGCACCCAGGTGGTAGCCTTCATGCCGCCGAAGGCGACGTAGACGATCATCAGCACGCCGACGATCACCACCGCGTAGAGGTAGGGCAGGCCGAACAGCAGCTGGATCAGCTTCCCCGCGCCGACCATCTGGGCGATCAGGTAGAACGCCACCACGACCAGCGTTCCGGTCGCGGAGATGATGCGGATCGAGGTCTGGTCGAGGCGGAAGCTCGCCACGTCGGCGAAGGTGAACTTGCCGAGGTTGCGCAGGCGCTCGGCGATCAGGAACAGCACGATCGGCCAGCCGACGAGGAAGCCGGTGGAGTAGATCAGCCCGTCGAAGCCCGAGGTGTAGACGAGGCCGGAGATCCCGAGGAACGAGGCCGCCGACATGTAGTCGCCGGCGATCGCCAGCGAGTTCGTGCCGGCCGAGATGCCGCCGCCCGCGGCGTAGAAGTCGGCCGCGGACTTGGTGCCCTTGGCCGCCTTGTAGGTGATGCCCAGCGTGAACAGCACGAAGAACAGGAACATGCCGATGGCCGGCCAGTTCGTCGCCTGCTGCTGCACGGCGCCCATGTCGGGGCCGGCCGCGAGCGCGGGGCCGGACAGCAGGGCGGCTCCCAGGAATGACAGGGGGCGGATCATCGTCCGAGGCTCCGCTTGAGTTCGGCGGCCAGGGCGTCGTAGCGGGTGTTGGCGCGCATGACGTAGAGGCCGGTGAGGAGGAAGGCGAAGAGGATCACGACGACCCCCATGAGAAGGCCGACCGACGCGGTGCCGCTGCCGAGCTTCACCGCGAGCAGGCTCTTGTCGAAGGCGATCAGGCCGATGAAGCCGAAATAGACGAGCAGCATCAGGCCGGTGAGGATCCAGCCGAAGCTCGTGCGCTCTTGGACGAGCTGGCGGAAGATCGGGCTCTTCGCGACTTCGTCGTAGGCGGGTCCGGACGCGGTGCTGCCGGGCCGCGGCACCGCTGGGGCGGGGCGGCCGTCGAGGCCGCTTGTGGTGATGGACATGTGTGCTCCCTCCGATGAAGGGGTACCCGCGATCGGGCCCGCCTTCCGGTCGACGTGACTGCATTTTTTGCATGTTGGAGGCGGACGCCCTGGGGCATCCGCCTCGGTGAGCGGGTCGAGGCCCGCCCGTCGTCGCAGACCAGCCCTAGACGGCGCGGTTCTGTCGATTCTCGATCAGGTCGTCGACCACCGCGGGCTCGGCGAGCGTCGAGGTGTCGCCGAGCGATGAGAAGTCGTCCTCGGCGATCTTGCGCAGGATGCGGCGCATGATCTTGCCCGAGCGGGTCTTGGGCAGGCCGGGAGCGAACTGGATCAGGTCCGGCGAGGCGATCGGCCCGATGTCCTTGCGGACCCAGGTGACGAGCTCCTTGCGCAGCGTGTCGTCGCCCTCCTCGCCCTCGTTGAGGGTGACGTAGGCGTAGATGCCCTGGCCCTTGAGGTTGTGCGGGTAGCCGACGACCGCCGCCTCGGCGACCTTCGCATGGGCGACCAGCGAGGACTCGACCTCGGCGGTGCCCATGCGGTGACCCGAGACGTTGATCACGTCGTCGACCCGGCCGGTGATCCAGTAATAGCCGTCCGCGTCGCGGCGGGCGCCGTCGCCGGTGAAGTACTTGCCCGGATAGGTCGAGAAGTAGGTCTGCTCGAAGCGCTCGTGGTCGCCGTAGACGGTGCGCATCTGGCCGGGCCAGGATTCGGTGATGCAGAGGTTGCCCTCGCACGGCCCGTCCAGGACCTTGCCCTCGGCATCGACCATCGCCGGCTGCACGCCGAAGAACGGGCGCGTGGCCGAGCCGGGCTTCAGCCGGGTCGCGCCGGGCAGCGGGGTGATCAGGATGCCGCCGGTCTCGGTCTGCCACCAGGTGTCGACGATGGCGCAGCGCGAGTCGCCGACGACCTTGTAGTACCAGTCCCAGGCCTCCGGGTTGATCGGCTCGCCGACCGACCCGAGCACGCGCAGGCTGGCCCGCGAGGTCTTCTTCACCGGCCCTTCGCCGCCGCCCATCAGCGAGCGGATCGCGGTCGGGGCGGTGTAGAAGATGTTGACCTTGTGCTTGTCGACCACGTCCCAGAACCGGGAATTCGACGGGTAGGTCGGAATGCCCTCGAACATCAGCGTCGTCGCGCCGTTGGCGAGCGGCCCGTAGACGATGTAGCTGTGGCCGGTGACCCAGCCGACGTCGGCGGTGCACCAGTACACCTCGCCCTCGCGGTAATCGAAGACGTACTGGTGCGTCATCGACGCGTAGACGAGGTAACCGCCGGTGGTGTGGACCACGCCCTTGGGCTGGCCGGTCGAGCCCGAGGTGTAGAGGATGAAGAGCGGGTGCTCGGCCTCCACGGCCTCGGCCGGGCACTCGTCGGTCACCTGCTCGGCGGCCTCGTGGTAGTACACGTCGCGGCCCGGCTCCATCGCCACGTCGCTGCCGGTGCGGCGCACCACGACGACGTGGTCGACGACGTCCTTGCCGAGGCGCGCGATCGCCGCGTCGACGTTCGCCTTCAGCGGCACCTTGCGCCCGCCGCGCAGGCCCTCGTCCGCGGTGATCACGATCTTCGAGGCGCAGCCCTCGATGCGCGAGGCCAGCGAATCGGGCGAGAAGCCGCCGAAGACGATGGAGTGCACGGCGCCGAGGCGCGCGCAGGCCAGCATGGCGTAGGCGGCCTCGGGGATCATCGGCATGTAGATCGTGACGCGATCACCCTTCTCGACCCCGCGGTTGCGCAGCACGTTCGCCATCCGGCAGACCTGCGCATGCAGCTCGCGGTAGGTGATGTGCTTCGACTCGTTCGGGTCGTCGCCTTCCCAGATGATCGCGGTCTGGTCGCCGCGGGTCTCGAGGTGCCGATCGACGCAATTGTAGGCGACGTTGGTCTTGCCGTCCTCGAACCACTTGATCGAGACCTGGCCCGGCTCGAAGCTGGCGTTCTTGACCTTGGAGAACGGCGTCATCCAGTCGATGCGCTTGCCGTGCTCGCCCCAGAACGCGTTCGGGTCGGCAACCGAGGCGGCGTACATCTCGCGATACTTGGCGTCGTCCACATGGGCGCCCTCGCGCCATGTGTCCCGAACCTCGACGACCTTCCCGTCCATCTCGCGTCTCCCTGATTGGTGCCCGATCGTATCGCAGTTGTCCGCGCAGCCGGGGCTTCCAAAGATTATCGTCGTCGTCGTCGTAACACCAATCGCCGCCCCCCGCCCGACCCGCATCCGGCCGGAGGCGACACAATTCCTGCTAGGGGCGCCCGGAGAGCGCTGTCAAGCCGGTTTTCCTGCCCCAAGGTCGGGGCCCGTTCGAGCCCGACCCTAAGTCCCGCCGTCGTCCCTCGGTGGGATGGTCTGCACGGCCCCGCTTGAAGAGTCTAACGGTGACGACGAATTTCGAACCGGTCCTCTGACAAAGGCCGGGGATTGTCTCGGCGTGCCACTCACCCCGTCCGGAATTCCGTTCCTGGGAGAAGAATCTCCACCAGGGTGCCGTCGTTGCCCCGGGTCGAGAGGCGCAGCGAACCGTGATTGGCCTCGACCAGGGCCTTGGTCAGCGGCAATCCGAGCCCGGCGACGTGCGACTCGCTGCCGCTGCGGGAGTCGTGCCCGTCCTCGGGCTCGGCGGAGCGTGCGCCCGGGCCGGTGCCGCGCACCTTCAGCGCGATGCCGCCGCGCTCGCCCGGCGTCGTCGAGACGATCACCTGCCCGCCGGCCGCCGTCGCGCGGATCGCCTCGCCGATCACCGTCAGCGCCGCCTGCCGCAGGGAAGGCTCGTCCCCCTCCAGCGGTGCGAGATCCGGCGAGAAGCTGGTGCGCAGGACGATGCGCCCGCGCGCCGCCTCGGGCTGCAGCAGCTCGACGCAGCCGGAGACCAGCTCGTTCAGGGGCAGCGGCCGGACGGACAGCGCGAGGCCGCCGGATTCGATGGTGGCGATGTCGATCAGGTCGGAGACGAGGCCGCGCACGTGGTCGCCCGCCGCTCGGATCGCGCGCAGCGTCATGCGGTAGCGTTCGTCGACCGGCCCGTGCGGCTCCGCGAGGATGCCGTCGGCGAGGCCGACGATCCCCTCGACCGGCGTGCGGATCTCGCGATCGAGGCGATTGAGGAAGGCCGCGCGATCGAAGTCCGGCCGCGCCCGCGCGGCATCGTCGGGCGCAGGCCGCAGCAGGGCGACGCGGGCCCCGTCCCGGCCGGACACGCGCAGCGTCAGCGGACGACCACCGGCGGCGGCGATGCGCGTCTCGGTGCCGAGCCCGGCGATGCCGGCACGCACCGCGTCGCGCTGCGCGGCCTCGAACAGGGTGTCGAAGCCGGTGCCGACCACCTCGCGGGGATCGCATCCGAACAGGCCGGCGGCGGCCCGGTTCATCGCGACGATGCGGGAGGCCGGGTCGAGGGTGACGACGCCGTCGTCGAGGGCGTCGAGGGTCGCACGCGCGTCCGCGGCGTGGCCGTCGCGAAACGACTGGGCGAGGCGTTCGGCCGCCCGCTCGCGGGCCGGATCGGCCTCGTCGACCACGCGCAGGATCATGCAGGTCGCCGGCTCTCCTCTCCAGGTCGTCGGCCCGCGCTCGATGGCGACCGGACGGCTGCCGCCCTGCGCGGTCTCGACGATGCGCGGGCCGGCGGAGGCGGCGGCACCGGCGGCGCGGTCGGCCGGGGCAAGCCAGGGGAACAGGCGATGGAGGCCCGCGGCCTGAAGGCTCGCGAGGTCGGCGTATCCGGTGAGGTCGAGGAGGCGGCGGTTGGCCGCCAGCACCGCGTCGCCGCGGTGGATCAGCATCGAAAGGGGGAGGTCGTCCAGGGGCGGAGCGACGCCGTCCGGCTGCACCGGCGTCTCGGGCTCCACGGCCCTGAGCGTCGGGAACGGCATCACCGCTCCGCTCGCGCCGCGCGCGTCCGCGGCGTCGGCCGGGTCCCGGATCTCGTCGTCGCCGGCGTAGCGGGCGCCGAGCGCGCGGGCGATCTCGCGGAAGGCCGCGTGCTCGGTCACCGACAGGGCGGCGTCGGCGCCCTCCTGCACCGCGACCGGGCTTTCGCTGGGCGGGCTCTGCTCGACGGGCGCCGGCTCGGGGTCCGGCAGGACCGCGATCGGCGCAGGGGCGGCGTCGATATCGGGCACCGGCGCCGGGCCGCGGGCACCGGACCAGGGATCGCGCGCGAATGGATCGCCGGCCCAAGGGCTGCCGAAGCGGGCGGCGGTGATCGTCGCCGGCGGCCACGCGGCCTTGCGGATGTCGGGCAGCGTGCGATCGGCTCCCGCGGAGCCCGGGCGGCCCGCCTCCGCGTCAGGCGGGGAGACGGCGTCGGGCAGCTGGGGATCGGGAACGGGGACGACCGGATCCGGACCGGCTTGCGCCGCATCGGTCGGGGGTTCCAACGCTGCCGACGGTGCAAATACCGCGCGCACCACGCCGTACCCGCCCAATCCCGAGAACGTGTCGCCGCTGCGGCCGAGGCAGGCGCCGGACAGGTCGAGGGCGAGCGCACCGATCGGGCCGGCGTCCAGCACGGCCGGCAGCGCCCGAAACGTGCGCCGGGATCCGACCGCGGCGAGGAACGCGTCTGCATCGCGCAAGCGGCCGGCCCCGGCGAGGTCGGCCCAGCTGTGCCCGACGAGGCGCGGCGCGAGCGGCCCGAACGATGCCCCGGAGATCGTCGCGAGGCGGTCCGCGGCATCGCTCCGCCAGACGAAGCGATCGCCGGCCATGGGCACGACCGCGTCGCCCGGATCGAGCGCGATCGGCGCCGCGGCCGCGACCGGAGCGGCCGGCATGACGTGATCGTCCGGCCGATCCGTGGTCGCGGGCGGAACCGGGCGCGGGCGGAAGGCGGGGAGGGGGCCGACCGCGATCAGGAGCAGGGCGGGGGCGCCGTCGATCGTGCCGCCGGCGATCAGGCAGGCGGTCGGCGGCGCGATCCGCCGCGGATCGAGGCGCAGGCGCACCAGCCGCGGCCGCGCGGTGCCGCCGACGGCACGGATCTGGCCGGCGAGGGCCGGGTTCAGCGTCCCGGCGTCGTCCGAGACCGCGTCGCGGAACGGGCCGGCCGCGGCGGAGGCATGCAGGATCGCCGTCGCGGCCCCGTCGAGGACGAGGTAGGCCCGCGCCGAATCAGCCAGCGTCGCGGCGAGGACGGGATCGCCCGCCCAGGCCTCCAGAGCGGCCGTGAGGCCTGCACGCGTGCTGTCGCCAACGTTCAACGAAGTGTCCCCATCGGCCGCGTCCCGGCCCGTTCGGTTACGGAAATATGATTGTACCGTGCTTATTGTAGGCGGAGCGCCGAAGGGTGCTGGACCTTTCTCGCGCCCGTCACACGTTTACCTCGCATCAACGTTAATGCTGCCTCGCCGGGTGGCGTACGATGATACCTGTGTTATTGTGCAGCGCACAATGATGCATCAACCGGCAACGTGAGAGGAGACGAGCGATGAGCACCCCCCCGACCTACGAAGTCCCGACCGAGATGCGCGATTTCGCCGAAAAGAGCGTCGACCAGGCCCGCAAGGCCTTCGACAGCTTCATCGGCGCCGCACGCCGCACCGCGGAGACCGTGACCGGGTCCACCGAGGCGACCCGGACCAGCGTCAAGGACGTGTCCGCCCGCGGCTTCGAGTATGCCGAGCAGAACGTCAACGCCGCCTTCGACCTCGCCCAGAAGCTCGTCCGCTCGAAGGACGTGCAGGAGGCGATGCAGCATCAGGCCGAGTTCGTGCGCAGCCAGTTCGCCGCGATCCAGGCGCAAGCCAAGGATTTCGGCGGTCTCGCCCAGAGCGCGATGCAGCAGGGTGCCGAGCGCGCGAAGTCCGTGATGCAGGAAGGTGCCGACAACGCCCGCAAGGCGATGGAGCAGGGCACGGATGCCGCCAAGCAGGCGGCGCACGATGCACAGGACGCCGCCAACAAGGCGACGCACTGAGCCCTTCAAACCATGCCCGCCCCTCCGGGGGACGGGGCACCGGCAATCGCTCACCGGCCCGCCTCCGATCGTCGGGGGCGGGCCGTCTCGTTTTCGCCGGGTTTCCGCGAGCATGCCTGCATCGGCCCGAACAGGGTTCCGACGTTCCGCCGATAGGGATGCCATGCGACAGATCACACGCCTCGGCCTCGCCGCCCTGCTCACGACCTTGGCCGTGCAGGCCGCCGACGCCCAGTATTACGACGCGCCGCCCCGCGGGTACGACGAGCGCCCGGCCTACCCCCGGCGGCGCGAGCGGCCGGCCCCGGCCCGCCCGGTCGGCCTGAACTGCGATGCGGTCCAGCAGGGCCTGACCGGCCCGCAACCCTATTCCTGCCCGCTTCCGGGCCCGCGGCCACTGGGCGCGCGCTGCTTCTGCGACATGCCGATCGCCTCGTTCAGCCAGCCGCAGACGGCGGTCGGCCGCGTCGTGCCCTGACGCGCGACCGCCTTCGCACCGCGAGGCGGAGGCCTCGAATGCGCGCCCGACGCCTTCCGCGTCTCCGTATCGGCGGCTGCGCCGGATCGCCGGCGCAGGGCTCGGCCCCGTTGAGCCGAGCGAAGCGGCGCCGAGGTGTTCAGACGAGACGGGCCGCGCCACCCTCTCGGATGACGCGGCCCTCATGATTTCGCAGACAGGTGCGCTGTCGGATCAGTTCAGGACCACGACCTTGGCGCCGACCTTCACGCGCTCGTAGAGGTCGGTGACGTCGTCGTTGGTCATCCGGATGCAACCCGAGGACACGGCCTGGCCGATCGTGTCCGGCTCGTTCGAGCCGTGGATGCGGTATTCGGTGTTGCCGATGTACATGGCGCGGGCGCCGAGCGGGTTCTCGATGCCACCGGCCATGTAGCGCGGCAGGTCGGGGCGGCGGGCGATCATCGCGGCCGGGGGCGTCCACGACGGCCACTCCTTCTTGGCGGTCACGGTCTTGGTGCCCGACCAGGTGAAGCCGGGACGGCCGACGCCGACGCCGTAGCGGATCGCCTCGCCGTTGGGCATCACGAAGTACAGGCGACGCTCGGCGGTCGAGACGACGACCGTGCCCGGAGCATAGTTGCCGTTGAACGCCACGATCTCGCGCTGGATCGGCTGGACCTGCGCCTGCGGCGCGGCCTGCACGCCCTGGCCGTAGCCCGGCTCGTAGACGGGACGCTGGCCGTAATAGTCACGGCTCTGCGTACCCTGGTAACCGTAGGACTGATCTTCCTCGTATCCGGCATCGGTGCCGAAGGGATCGTAGGTCGAGGCGGCCATGGCCGGCACGCTGGCAACAATCGAGAGTCCGAGAAGGGCGGCGAGAGCGGTGGCTGAGGTCTTCATGATGTGGCCTACCTGTGCAGTAACCTTTGCTATTACAAGCGTGAGCATAGGCAGAGGGTTCCACGGGCCGGCGAAGATTTCAGGAGCGTGGGAATACGTAAGCCGCGAAGACGTCATCGCGCCGATCGAGGGCGCGCGATCACGCCACCTCGTCGGTGTGCACGTCGAAGCGGGCGAGGGGCGCGTAGCCGAAGTTGGTGGTGATCGCGACGTCGGTGGCGTCGCGCCCGCGCGCCATCACGATCCGCCCGATGCGCGGCGTGTTGTGGCGGGCATCGAAGGTGTACCAGCACCCGCCCTGCGGACCTTCGAGGTAGACCTCGAACCAGGCGGAGAAGTCCATCGGCGCCGGATCCTTCGGAACGCCGATGTCGCCGAGATAGCCGGTGCAGTAACGCGCCGGGATGTTCATGCAGCGGCAGAAGGTGACGGCCAGGTGCGCGAAGTCGCGGCACACGCCCTCGCGCTGCATGAAGCCGTCATGAGCGCTGCGGGTGGCGTCGGCGCGCATGTAGTCGAAGCGGATGCGCTCGTGGGTGTAGTCGACGATCGCCTGGACGCGCGCCCAACCTTCCGGCGTGCTGCCGAACAACGACCACGCGGTCTGCGAAAGCTTGTCGGTGTCGCAGTAGCGCGAGCCCAGCAGGTAGACGAGGACCTCGTCGGGCAGGTCCTGCACCGGGATCTGCCGCGCATCCGGCACGAACGCGTCGGGCTGCCCGGAATCCTGCACCGTGAAATCGGCCGAGATCGTCAGCAGCCCGGGCGGCGCGACGATGCGATGGCAGATGTTGCCGAAGCCGTCCTCATACTGGTGGCAGGGGATCGGCGGATCGAAGGCGATCGCCTGCGGCGACAGCAGGTCCGGCAGCCGCGACGGGTGGACGCTGAGCATCAGGATCATCGGCATCGGCTGCGCCGAATCGAAGGCGATATCGAAACCGGTCCTGATCTTCATCGCGCCACCTGCCAACCTTCCTCAACGAAGCATACGTTCATGATGCCCGCACCGGCGTGTCGGTACCCCTATTGCGCGGGGGCGAGCTCCAGCGCCGGCTTCTCGGTCACGGCGACGTCGACGCGCATGCCGAGGTCGTCGCTCGCCAGACCGAAATACGACCCGTGCAACGGCACCGCCTGCCGCGGGTCGCGGGCGATGGCGACGCGGATCAGGTCGCGATTGCCGACGATGCCGTTGGTCGGGTCGAACTCGATCCAGCCGGCCCCCGGAAGATAGACGCCGACCCAGGCATGGGTCGAGCCGCCGCCGACGTGGCGGTCGCGGTCGTTGCGCGGATTGTAGAGGTAGCCGGAGACGAAGCGCGCCGCCATGCCGAGGGAGCGGACGCCCTCCATCATGAGCACCGCGAAGTCGCGGCACGATCCGCGCTTCAGGCGGAGCGTCGTCACCGGGTCCTGCACGCCCTTCTCGCTGCGGGCGAGGTAGGTGAAGTTGCGGCGGATGCCGCGGGTCATGTCGGCGAGCAGGTCCTGTGTCGGGATGCGGCCGTCGGCCGGGATGAAGCTGCGCGCCCAGGCGTCGACCACGTGGTGCGTGTCGGGCCATTGCCGCTCGATCGAGCGCGACAGGTCGGGCATGTCCTCGACGCCGTAGCCGAACGGGTAGTGGGTCGCGTGCGGCGCCAGCGGGAAGACCGGGGCGTGCTCGGGCGTATGGTCGAGGGTGATGCCGCAGGTGAAGCGCAGGGTGTCGCTGCGCGTGTCGAAGCTCGCGATCGCGACGCAGTTGCCGAACACGTCGAACATCCAGCGCACGCTGGCCGGTAGCGGGTCGATGTCGAGGGTCGCCTCGATCAGGCGCTGATCGTAGCTGTCCCGCGGGCGGAACATGATCCGGTGCTCGCCGAAGGAGACCGGGCGGCGGTAGCGGTACACGGTGAGGTGCCGGACGGACAGGATCGGCAAGGACGTAACACTCCGCGGATGCGCCGGTGCGACGTCCGTGCTGCAAATTTCACGCCCACATGCCCGTTTCGGTCCGGGACGGCGATCGAAGCGGCCGATGCCGCGTTCCATGCGGAGCCGGACGATGCCGTCGACGCGAAGGGTAGCGCGCAGGGCCGGCGTCAGAGGATCGGCGGTGCCGGCTCGCCGACGGCCCGTTCCGCCTCCACCAGCACGTCGAAGGCGCGCCACGGCTTCTGAATGAACACCGCCTCAGGCGGGATCTCGGGGCGGCCGACGCAGTGGCCCGACGTGATGACGAGCCGCGCCCGCGGCCACAGCGTCGCGACCGCATGGGCAAGCTGGAGGCCGTCCATCTCGCCGGCCAGACGCACGTCGGCGAAGACCAGGGCGACGTCGCCGCCCCGTGCCTGCAGCACCGCGAGCGCCGCCTCGGCGCTGTCGCAGCCGACGACCGAAAGCTCGGTCTCCTCGAGCAGCGCCTCGGCGAGGCCGCGAACCTGGGGATTGTCCTCGACGACGAGGGCGATCCGCTCGGCCCGCGGGGCAGGGGGCGCCGCAGGCTTCGCAACGTCGCCGTCGGATTCGGATTGCCGGACCTTGCGCACGAGCGCAGCCAGATGCTCCGGCACGCCCTCGGCGACGAGGCTGTCGTAGAACGACGCCAGCGTCTCCCCGATCCGGTCGAGGGGTATGTCGGGGCTCAGCGTGTCGATGGGCCGGTGTCGGAGCGGTTTGGTCAAGAACTTCCCCCGAAGTCTTCGCGTCGCGGGCCGCGGATGCGGAGTCGCTTGAAGAAAGAAGTCGGGAAAGCGCAGTCAGTTGCGCCTGCTTCACGATTCAGGCGGCCGTTTGATCCTTGCGGACGGCCGATCCCCGAGGTGCCCGATACCTGGAGCGCCCGAGATACCTGGGGCGGCCGATCCTAGCGGGCGGCCGCGTCGGCGTCGGCGTAGGCCATCACGCCCGACACGGCGCGGACGTCGCGGTAGCGCGCGCCGCGGGCGCTCATCATCGCCTCGAACTTCTCGTGCACCTGCGCGACCGACAGGCTCGCGGCCTTGCGGCGGCGGTTGCGCTCGGAAGCGAAGAAGATCGAGCGGTTGGCCCGCGCCGGGCCCGGAAGCAGCTTGGCCGCGGCGGCGCCGGGCTTGTCGACGACCTGGGCGAGGAACGATTCGGCATCGTCCGGCCCGAGGAAGTGGGCGAGGTAGACCTCGCCCAGAGACAGCTCGCGCCCGATCCGCAGGGCGATGCGGGCGGCATCGCGCTTCAGCATCTCGCCCGCCAGAAGCGCCGAGAGGTAGGGATCGCGGCGCAGCTCGAGGATCCGGGTGCGCTCGGCGGCGTCCGTCACCGTCGGCCGGTCGTTGGAATCGGCGACGATCAGCGCCGCCTCCTTCTCCATCCCGTACTTGGCGCCGAAGTCGCGCACGCAGCCGAGCCAGGTCCGCTCAATGAACTGGTAAAGGCCGGTGGCCGAGGAGGTCTTGGCCTGCACGGCGGTGATGAAGCTCGACTCCTTGTCGGCCACCGCCATCAGCAGCACCGGGTCAGTCTGCACGGCCTGGGCGGCGCGGACGATGGTCTGGACGATGTGGCGACGGATCTTCATCGGCCCGAACTCGAGCACGTCGTTCGGGTCGCCGCCGGCGCTCTCCGAGAGCAGGAAGTCGTAGGAGACCCGGTCGACCGCGTTGGACCCGAGCTCGGTGTCGAGATCGTGGACCGCGGCGAAGGCCGAGGAGGCGCGCAGCACCACCGGCGGCTCGGCGACGACGGGCGGCAGCGCGCTCACCTGGATGCGGGGGCGGGGCATCGGGATCTCGGTGGCGGCCTGGGCCGAGGACACCGCATTCTCCAGGCCGATCTTGCCGAGCTCGACGCCCGAGCCGATCAGCAGCGCGCTCAGCGCGCCGGCGAACAGCGACATCGACAGGACGGAGCGGGCGAGCGCCGGACGGCTGCCGTGGCCGCGGCCGACCGGGGCGGAAAGGGTGATGCAGTCGGTGGCGCCCGCCCCGAAGCGGCCCGTGGACGCCGATTTGGACGCGCCCTTGCCGACGGCGGCGGAGCCGGACGCGATGGCCTTGCGAGACGTTCCGACGGTGCGGCCCTGCATGTGCGTCCCAAAATCCCGGTTTCGCGCCGATTGCGGCGCCACCCCCCGATCTGGCTTGACAGATGTGGCGACAACACGGCCGAGGCTGGACCATTCCGGTCGTGCCGGCGGTTTCCGGGGGCCGGCCGGCCATCACCCGTTCCTCCGGCGATGGTGGGGCGCGATGTGAGCCCGTGACTTGGCGCCCGTCCCTCCGTATGAGGGCGCATCCGCGACGAACGGCCCGGGACGGCCGGGCGTCGCCGCGCGAAAAAGCCCGGCCCAGCACAGAGTTATCCGATGAGCGGCGTCAACGAGATCCGGTCGGCCTTCCTCGACTACTTCGCGGGTGCGGGGCACACGATCGTGCCGTCGTCCTCGCTGGTGCCGAAGAACGACCCGACGTTGATGTTCACCAACGCCGGCATGGTGCAGTTCAAGAACGTCTTCACCGGCGTCGAGAAGCGGCCCTACGTGCGGGCGACGACGGCGCAGAAATGCGTCCGCGCCGGCGGCAAGCACAACGACCTCGACAACGTCGGCTACACCGCGCGCCACCACACCTTCTTCGAGATGCTCGGCAACTTCTCCTTCGGCGACTACTTCAAGCCGCAGGCGATCGAGCTGGCCTGGACCCTGATCACCAAGGAGTTCGGCCTCAAGCCGGACCGGCTCCTCGTCACGGTCTATGCCGACGACGACGAGGCGGCGACGCTCTGGAAGAAGATCGCCGGCTTTTCCGACGACAAGATCATCCGCATCGGCACCTCGGACAACTTCTGGCAGATGGGCGACACCGGCCCCTGCGGGCCGTGCTCGGAGATCTTCATCGACCAGGGCCCGGGGCTCGCCGGCGGCCCGCCCGGCTCGCCCGACGAGGACGGCGACCGCTTCCTCGAGTTCTGGAACCTCGTGTTCATGCAGTACGAGCAGGTCGAGCCGGGCAACCGGCTGGTCCTGCCGCGGCCGTCGATCGACACCGGCATGGGCCTGGAGCGCATGGCCGCGATCCTCCAGGGCGTGACCTCGAACTACGAGACCGACCTGTTCCGGTCGCTGATCGACGCCGTGTCGCACGCGGTCGGCCGCCCGCCCGAGCCCGCGAACGTCGCCTCTTACCGGGTGATCGCCGACCACCTGCGCGCCGGTTCCTTCCTGATCGCCGACGGCGTGCTGCCGGGCAACGAGGGCCGCGGCTACGTGCTGCGCCGCATCCTGCGCCGCGCCATGCGCCACCTCGAGCTGCTCGGCTCGCGCGAGCCGGCGATGTTCCGCCTCGTGCCGACGCTGGTGCGGGAGATGGGCCAGGCCTACCCCGAGCTGGTGCGGGCCGAGAGCCTGATCTCCGAGACCCTGCGCCTCGAGGAGACACGCTTCCGCCGCACCCTGGAGCGCGGCCTCGCGATCCTCGACGCCGAGACCCGCGACCTCGCCGCCGGCCAGAACCTCGCCGGCGAGACCGCCTTCACCCTCTACGACACCTACGGCTTCCCCCTCGACCTGACGCAGGACGCCCTGAAGGCCCGGGGCATCGGCGTCGACACGGAGGCGTTCGGACTCGCGATGCAGCGCCAGAAGCAGGCGGCGCGCGCGGCGTGGTCGGGCTCGGGCGAGGCCGCCACCGAGACGGTGTGGTTCTCGGTGCGCGACCGGACCGGCGCCACCGAGTTTCTGGGCTACGAGGCCGAGAGCGCCGAGGGCGTCGTGACGGCGCTGCTGCGCGACGGCGCCGAGGTCCAGGCCCTGCAGGCCGGTGAGAGCGGGCTGCTCATCGCCAACCAGACGCCGTTCTACGCCGAATCCGGCGGACAGGTCGGCGACACCGGCGCGCTCGCCGCGCCGGGGCTGAAGGCCCGCGTGACCAACACCGAGAAGAAGCTCGGCGACCTGTTCGTCCACCACGTCACCGTGGACGCGGGCACCCTGAGCCTCGGCCAGGCCGTCGAGCTGAAGGTCGACCACGCCCGCCGGGCCGCGATCCGCGCCAACCATTCCGCCACCCATCTGCTGCACGAGGCCCTGCGGCAGGTGCTTGGCGACCACGTCGCGCAGAAGGGCTCGCTGGTCTCCCCCGAGCGCCTGCGCTTCGACATCAGCCACCCGAAGCCGATCGAGGCGGCCGAGCTCGCCCGCGTCGAGGACCTCGCCAACGCGGTGCTGCTGCAGAACGTGCCGGTGGTGACCAAGCTGATGGCGGTGGACGAGGCGATCGAGTCCGGGGCGCGCGCGCTGTTCGGCGAGAAGTACGGCGACGAGGTCCGCGTCGTCTCCATGGGCCGGCCGGTGGACGATGCCGGCACGGAGATCGAGGGCGGCCGCCTGCCGAACTTCTCGATCGAGCTCTGCGGCGGCACGCACGCCGCGCGCACCGGCGACATCGGCACCATCACGATCCTCGCCGAGAGCGCGGTCGGCGCCGGGGTGCGCCGCATCGAGGCGATGACCGCCGACGCCGCCCGCCGCCACCGCGGCGAGGAGAGCCGCACCCTCGGGGCGCTGGCCTCCCAGCTCAAGGCGCCGGTGGCGGAGGTGTCCGACCGGCTCTCCGGGCTGCTGGAGGATCGCCGCCGGCTGGAGCGCGAGGTCTCGGACCTGCGCAAGAAGCTGGCGATGGGCGGCAGCGCCGGAGGCGGCGACGAGGCGACCGAGGTGGCCGGCATCAAGCTGATGGCGCGGGCGATCGAGGGCGTCGAGATGCGCGACCTCAAGAGCCTGGCCGATGCCGGCAAGCAGAAGCTCGGCTCCGGCATCGTCGCCATCGTCGGCGTCGGCGCCGACGGCAAGGCCGGCCTCGTGGTCGGCGTCACCCCGGACCTCACCGAGCGCTACGACGCCGTCGCCCTGGTGCGGGCCGGCGCAGGCCATCTCGGCGGCAAGGGCGGCGGCGGCCGCCGCGACATGGCCCAGGCCGGCGGCCCGGAGGGCGCCGGCGCGAAGGCCGCCCTCGACGCGATCACCGCGGCGGTGGCGGCGGGCTGACGGCTCAGCCCACCCGCTTCCAGGTCTGGCGCTTGCAGAAGACGCTCATCACGCAGCCCGAGACCTCGATCGCGTTCGGGCCGGTCATCTTGAGCGAGCCGGAATAGGTCTTCCCGTCCTTCGGGTTGTAGAGGGTGCCGGAATAGCCGTCGCCCGACGGGCTCGTGGCGTTGACGATCTGGACGCCGACGACGCTGCGGGTGCGCAGGGCCGGGTCCGGGTTGTTGGCGTCGAGGCCCTTGCCCGCAGTGCTGACGATGGTGCCGCAGAAGCCGGCGCCGCACCGCGTCAGCCGCACCTTCGAGTCGCCGGTCTCGGTCAGCCAGATCCCGGCCGGGTCGGCGGCCTTCTGCGCCTGCGCGCCGCTGCCGACGAGGCAGGACGCGACGAGGCAGGCGGCGAAGAGGGTGGGAGCGAACACAGTTGCCGGTCTCATGCGGATCCTCCGAGCGTGCCGCCCGTCCGGGCGATCGGCCCGGCAATAGCCGTGCGCACCGAAGTCCCGCAAGACGCAGCGGCGGCTGCTAAGGTCCGCGCCCGAGCACGGCCCCGAGATAGGTCTCGGCGACCTCGCAGAACGGCAGGCCGGCCCCGGTCGCGAGCACCGCGTCGACCTCGAACAGCGGGTCGTCCGGACCCGGAGCGGGGGCGCCGGGATCGCGGAGCGGGCGGAGCGCGACGTTGCGGCGGGTCGGCGCGAGCGGGCGCACCACCCGGCCGAACGGCGCGTCGGTCTCGTCCAGGGCCGCGTTCATGGCGGGCGTCAGCCGGCCCGGCACGTACCAGTTGTCGGCCTCGGACAGGACGTGGACGCCGCAGGCGAGCCGGACGCGCCGGTAGCGGACCGGCTCGTCCGGCGCGAGGCCGAGACGCTTGCGTTGCGCCGCGTCGAGGGGCTTCTCGGCCTCCGGGACCCGGCGGGCGACGAGGTGCGGCTCGGCCGACAGGCCGCGCTCGGCGCACCACGCCTCCAGCACCGCGGTCGCGCTGTGGCCGGACAGGATGCGGGCCTGGAGGGCCTCGATCAGTCCCGTCGTCGCCTCGGGCGGCGGAACCGGTTCGGCCGAGACGGGACGCATCGAACCGAACATCGCCATCGCAAGCAGGAGGAGCGCCCGGACCGACGGAGGCGGGCTCGCGCTACGCCATAGGCATCGGCGGCCGAACCGTCCATGCGCCGCGTGCGCGCTGCCCGCCCGGCCCACCGTCCCGTCCCGCATCAGCGCGCCGCTTCGGCCTGGCCGATCAGCGTCGCGACGCGGCGCAGCGCCAGGCCGTAGCCCTCGGTGCCGAGGCCGGCGATCACGCCGTCGGCGCGCAGCGAGACGTAGGAGTGGTGCCGGAAGGCCTCGCGCTTGTGCACGTTCGAGATGTGAACCTCAATCACCGGGCCGTCGAAGGCGTTGAGCGCGTCGAGCAGCGCCACCGAGGTATGGGTGAAGGCGGCCGGGTTGATGACGATGCCGGCGGCCTCGTCCCGCGCCGCGTGGATCCAGTCGATCAGCGCGCCCTCGTGATTCGACTGCCGGAACTGCAGCGCGAGCCCGAGCTCGCCGGCGAGCGCCCGGCAGGCGGCCTCGACGTCGGCCAGGGTCTCGTGGCCGTAGATCTCCGGCTGGCGCCGGCCGAGGAGGTTCAGGTTCGGGCCGTTCAGCACGGTGACGAGACGGCTCATGACATCCTCCTTCGCGCGGTCCGCGCACGGACGCTCGACCCATGAACCGCCGCGGCCGCGGCATCAAGCGGGCCGACAGAGCGGCGGCGCTGTCTCCGCCCCGGGCTTTGCGCGCGGGCGCGGCGGTCTACATCCCGCGAGAATCGCGCGAGGACGCGGCCGAGCCACGGAGGGACCATGAGCCAGATCGAGACCAGCGCGCCCGTGGTGATCGCGGTGGCGATCACCGGCTCGGTGCCGCGCAAGGCGGACAACCCGGCGCTTCCCGTGACGGTGGCCGAGCAGATCGAGTCGACGCACCAGGCCTTCGAGGCGGGGGCGACGCTGGCCCACATCCACGTGCGCAACGACGACGAGACCCCGTCCTCCGATCCCGACCGCTTCGCCGCCGTGCAGGAGGGCCTGCGCAAGCATTGCCCCGGCCTCGTGGTGCAGTTCTCCACCGGCGGGCGCGGGCGCGACCCGGCGAGCCGGGGTCTCTCGCTGCAGCACCGGCCGGACATGGCCTCGCTCTCGACCGGCTCGGTCAACTTCCCGACCATCGTCTACGAGAATCCGGCCGCCCTCGTCACCGACCTCGCCACGCAGATGACGCGCTTCGGCGTGCGGCCGGAGATCGAGATCTTCGACCTGTCGCACCTCCACGGCGCCCGCCGCCTCGTCGAGGCCGGCCTGATCGACGCGCGGCCGCACGTGCAGTTCGTGATGGGCGTCCAGAACGCGATGCCGGCCGACGAGCACCTGCTCGACATCCTGCTGGCCGAGACCCGGCGCATCCTGCCCGGGGCGACCTGGACGGCGGCCGGGATCGGCCGCAACCAGGCGGTGGTGATGGAGTGGGCGCTGGCGCGCGGCGCCGATGCGGTGCGCACCGGGCTCGAGGACAACATCCGCATCGCCAAGGACCGGCTCGCCGCGAGCAACGCCGAGCTCGTCGGGCTCGCCGCCGAGGCGGTGCGCCGCCACGGCCGCCGGCCGGCGACACCGGCCGAGGCCCGCGCCGCCCTCGGGCTGGCGGCTTGAAATGGCTCACCAGCCTCTGAACCACATCCTCACCGGCCCGGAGGACGCACCGGTGGTGGCGTTCTCCAACTCGCTCGGGACGACGCTCGCCATGTGGGACGCGGTGGTGCCGCACCTGGCCGACCATTACCGCATCCTGCGCTACGACACCCGCGGCCATGGCGGCTCGGCGACGCGGGACGCGCCGGCCGAGATCGACGATCTCGCCGGCGACCTGCTCGCGCTGCTCGATGGGCTCGGCATCGACCGCATCCACGCCGTCGGCCTGTCGCTCGGCGGCATGACGATGCAGGCGCTGGCGAGCGCCGCGCCCGACCGCGTGGCGAGCCTGACCCTGATGGCGACGGCCGCCCACATGCCGAGCGAAGCGAGCTGGAACGCGCGCGCCGCGACGGTGCGCGAGGCGGGACCGCAGGCGATCGTCGCGGCGACCCTCGGCCGCTGGTTCACGCCGGGCTTCTCCGAACGGCATCCGGAGGTGGTCGCGCCGATCCGCACGGCGTTCACGGCCTGCGATGCGGCCGGCTACGCGGTCTGCTGCGGCGCGATCGGGCGCATGGACCTGCGCCCGCGTCTGCCGGCCATCACCGCCCCGACGCTGGTCGTCGCCGGCCGCGAGGACCCCGCGACGCCGCCCGCGATGGCCGAGGAGATCTGCCGGGGCATCCCCCAGGCGGAACTGGTGACGCTGCCGCACGCCGCCCACCTCCTCGCCGTCGAGCGACCGGACGCGGCCGGCGCCTACCTCGCGCAGTTCCTCGACCGGCACCGGTAGGCGCCAGCCGAAAGCGGCGTCGCGGTGCGAGCTGCGGCGTCAGCGGACGATGGTGACGGGCCGCGCCATCGCAGGTCTCCGGCTGATCCGGTTCGGCGGGCGCCGATCGCGCGCCGCGGCGAGGCCGAGCGCGGCCGCCATGCCCGCGGTGCTCCCGCCGAGGGGGATCGCCAGCAGCGCCATGAGGAGGCCGAACTTGGCCAGGAGCAGGATCGACAGCCCCGCGCCGAAGACCGCCGCCATCACGATCGCAACCATCACAGCCTCACACAACCAGTGATTGAAGATGTAAGGTCGCGATCGGCGGTTCGGTTCCGGCCTCCCTCGCGCGACGACCGTCGACGCGAGCCGTGAGGGTCGATGCGATCGGTCGACAATGGGCACGCGACGTCATCCGCGCGTGATGCAGTCACCAGCGTCGGCGAACCCGACGTCAGCCCGTAACGGCAGATTCTTCTGAAAACCGCGCCGTTCGACGGCAGATAGAAACCGTACCTGGTCTCGGTCGCAGACGTGGCGGCGGCCTGCCTATCGTACGGGATGTCGGTACAAGATCGTATGGGGCAGCGATGGAACATCGTCCATGCCGAACCCCTCTCGGACAACCGTATCCGGGTCTGAGAGGGAGAGTGGTGGAGCCTAACGGGATCGAACCGATGACCTCTTCCATGCCATGGAAGCGCTCTCCCAGCTGAGCTAAGGCCCCACTCTCGTCCACCGCGGCTCTGGAGGTCCGCGCTGGTGTCTCGCTGGCCCGGCGATGCCGTCCGGCGAGGGCGGTTCTATAGGCGGGCCTCGGATCGGACTCAACCCCCTTTTTGCGGAAAAGCGATCGGCGATCGTTCGCCGGCGACATTCGATGCATCCAGGGCGGCGGCGGACCGTCGGATCGGCGCCGCAGCTCGGATGACGGATCGCGGCGCGCGTGATAACCGACCGCCCCATGTTCCCGCGCGGCGCCACGCGTCGCACCGGCTTTTCGGCGCCTCAGCGCCTCCTCTGGCGATCCCGCGGCCCCGGCCCGGATCCCTCGCGAAGTTGACCGCCCGTGTCGCACGATTCCGAGCCGACCCCGCTTTCCGCCGCGCCCGGCGCGCCCCTGCGCGGACGGCTGCGGCCGCCGGGCGACAAGTCGATCTCGCACCGCGCGATGATCCTCGGCCTGCTCTCCATCGGCGAGACGCGGGTGGAGGGCCTGCTGGAGGGCGACGACGTGCTGCGCACCGCGGCCGCGGCCCGTGCGCTCGGCGCCTCCATGGAGCGCCTGGGGGAGGGACGCTGGGTGGTGCGCGGCGTCGGCATCGGCGGCCTGTCCGATCCGGCCGAGACCCTCGACTTCGGCAATGCCGGCACCGGCTCGCGGCTGATGATGGGCGTCGTCGGCGGCCAGCCGGTCACGGCGACCTTCGACGGCGACGCTTCCCTGCGCAGCCGGCCGATGCGCCGCATCCTCGATCCGCTCCGGCTGATGGGCACCCAGGTGCTCGCGGAGGCCAAGGGCGGCCGCGTGCCGCTGACGCTGCGCGGCCCGCGCGAGGCGATCCCGATCCGCTACGAGACGCCGGCCGCCTCGGCGCAGATCAAGTCCGCGGTGCTCCTCGCCGGCCTCAACGCCCCGGGCACCACCACGGTGATCGAGGCCGCGGCCACCCGCGACCACACCGAGCGGATGCTGCGCCTGTTCGGCGCCGAGGTCTCCGTCACCCCGCACGGGCCGGACGGCCACGGCCGCGCGGTCGCGCTCACCGGCCAGCCGACGCTGCGCGGCACCGAGGTGGTGGTGCCGGCCGACCCGTCGTCGGCCGCCTTCCCGCTGGTGGCGGCGCTGATCGTGCCCGGCTCCGAGATCACGATCGAGGGCGTGATGATGAACCCGCTGCGCACCGGGCTGATCACGACGCTGATCGAGATGGGCGCCGACATCGAGCGCCTGCGCGAGCGCGAGGAGGGCGGCGAGACCGTCGCCGATCTGCGCGTGCGCGCGAGCCGCCTCAAGGGCGTCGACGTGCCGGCCGAGCGAGCGCCGGCGATGATCGACGAGTACCCGGTGCTCGCGGTCGCCGCCGCCTTCGCCCATGGCACCACGCGGATGAATGGCCTGCACGAGTTGCGGGTCAAGGAATCGGATCGCCTCGCCGCGGTCGCCGCCGGGCTCAAGGCCAACGGCGTCGCCCACCTGATCGAGGGCGACGACCTCCTCGTCCACGGCGACGGCGCCGCGCCGCCCGGGGGCGGCACGGTCGCGACCCATCTCGACCACCGCATCGCCATGGCGTTCCTGGTGATGGGGCTGGCCACCGCTGAGCCGGTCACCGTCGACGACGGCGCGATGATCGCCACGAGCTTCCCGAGCTTCCTGCCGACGATGCAGGCGCTCGGCGCCGGGATCGGGGAATAGGCCCGATGCCCGACAACCCGACAGCCATGGTCATCGCCATCGACGGCCCGGCCGCCTCCGGCAAGGGCACGCTCGCCCAGCGCCTCGCCCGGCACTACGGCCTGCCCCACCTCGACACCGGCCTGCTCTATCGCGGCGTCGCGCTGACCCTGCTCGACGCCGGCGCTTCCCTCGACGACGAGGCCGCCGCGGCGCGGGCGGCCGAGGGCCTGATCGCCGACCGCCTCGCCGACCCGCGCCTGCGCGACCGGGCGATGGGGGAGGCGGCCTCGCGCATCTCGGCGGTGCCGGCGGTGCGCGCGGCCCTGCTCGCGTGGCAGCAGCGCTTCGCCGGCACCAGCGCCGGCGCGGTGCTCGACGGGCGCGACATCGGCACGGTGGTGTGCCCGGACGCGCGCGTGAAGCTGTTCATCACCGCCGACGCCGCCGAGCGCGCCCGCCGCCGCCACCGCGAGCTCGAGAGCCGCGGCGAGACGACGACGCTGGCCGCCATCCTCGCCGACATCGAGGCGCGGGACGCCCGGGACGCGGCGCGGAGCACGGCGCCGCTCAGGGCGGCCGACGACGCGGTACGGCTCGACACCACCCATCTCGACGCCGACGAGGCCTTCGCCGCCGCCCGCGCGGTGGTCGACCGCGCCCGCGCGCAGTGACGATGACCGGGGCGGTGGTGGCGCTCGCCCTGCGTCGGTCCTAGCCGCCGGTCATCGGTGGGAAGAACGCGATCTCCCGCGCGCCCGCGATCGGTGCGTCGGGCTTGGCGTGGACCTTGTCGATCGCGGCGCGGACCACGCCGTCCTTCTCGAAGGCGTGGGCGTATTCCTCGCCCCGCCCCTTGAGCCAGCCGATCAGGTCGCCCACCGTCGCGACCTCCGCCGGCGGCGTCACGGTCTCCTCGGGGCGTCCGACGCGCTCGCGCACCCAGGCGAAATAGACGAGCTTCATGGTTCGGTTTCCTCGGGTCGCACCCGATGCACGAGGTCGCTTCTCCCTCTGCCGCAGCGGGCGAGGAAGCCTGGCGGGATCACCCTATCGCGGATCGTCGATCACGTGCTTGATGCCGGCGCGCATGTAGTCCCAGCCGGTCCACAGCGTCAGGGCGGCGGCGAGCCAGAGCAGGACGAGGCCGATCCGCTCGGTGCCGGGCAGGATCGTCTCGCCGGCCGGCCCCGCGACGAGGAAGCCCAGCGCCACGAGCTGCACCGTGGTCTTCCACTTGGCGACCTTGCTCACCGGCACGCCGACCTTCAGCTCGGCGAGGTACTCGCGCAGGCCCGAGACCAGCACCTCGCGGCACAGGATCACGATCGCCGCCCAGACGGAGGCGCCGACGATGGTGCGGTCGGCCACCAGCATCAGCAGGCAGGCGGCGACCAGCAGCTTGTCGGCGATCGGATCGAGCATCCGGCCGAGCGCCGAGCTCTGTGCGTAGGTGCGAGCGACGTAGCCGTCGAGGTAGTCGGTGATCGCGGCGAGCACGAACACCGCCAGCGCCGTGAAGCGCATGGTGATCGCGTCGGGCCAGAACAGCAGCGCGACCATCACCGGGACGGCGACGAGGCGGCCGTAGGTCAGGCAGTTCGCGAGCGTCCAGGCCTGCGACCGGCGTCGGGGGAGGACGGCGTTCATCGGGCCGGTGAAATCATGCGCCTGCCTGAGCGTCAACCGTTCCGATGCGTCGCCGATGCCGTCGCTCATGCGTCAGCCGCCCGCATGGAAGAAGTCGTAGACGGCGCGCGCGGTGGCGGCGTTCACGCCCGGTGTCTTGGCGAGGTCCTCGTAGGCCGCCCGCTCGATCGCCTTCACGGTGCCGAACTGGTGCAGGAGCGCGCGCTTGCGGCTCGGGCCGATGCCGGCGATCTCGTCGAGCGGGTTGCGCACCAGCTCGCGCTTGCGCTTGGCCCGGTGGGTGCCGATGGCGAAGCGGTGCGCCTCGTCGCGCAGGCGCTGCACGAAGTAGAGCGTGGGATCGCGCGGCGGCAGCTTGAACGCCGGCCGGCCGGGGATGAAGAAGGTCTCGCGGCCGGCGTCCCGGTCGCGCCCCTTGGCGATGCCGACCAGCGCCACGTCGGCGACGCCGATCTCCTCCAGCGCCTTGCGCGCGGCGTCGAGCTGGCCCTTGCCGCCGTCGATGAGCACGAGGTCGGGCCAGGCGGGGAACGCGTCGGCATCCTCGGGCGCCTCGGCCACCGGCTCCGCCGGACCGCCCTCGGCCGCGGCGAAGGCGGCTTCGGCGACGGTGCGCGGCGCCTCCTTGACCAGGCGCTTGAAGCGGCGCTGCAGCACCTCGCGCATCATCCCGTAATCGTCGCCGGGCGTCAGTTCCTCCGACTTGATGTTGAAGGTGCGGTAGTGCGTCTTCATGAAGCCGGACGGGCCGGCGACGACCATGCCGCCGACCGCGTTGGTGCCCATGATGTGGGAGTTGTCGTAGACCTCGATCCGCCGCGGCGTCTTCTCGAGGGCGAAGGCCTGGCCCAGCGCCACCAGCAGCTTGCCCTGCGACGCGGTGTCGGCGAGCCGGCGGCCGAGCGCCTCCTTGGCGTTGCGCTGGGCGTAGTCGACGAGCGCCTTGCGCTCGCCGCGCTGGGGCTGGTGCAGCTCGACCCGGTAGGCGACCTGGCTGGAGAGCGCGGCGGCGACCAGCTCCGCATCCTCGACCGCGTGGCTCGTCAGCACCAGCCGGGGCGCCGGCATCGTGTCGTAGAACTGGCCGATGAACGAGCCCAGCACCTCGTCCGGGGTCATCGATCGGTCGGCCTTGGGGAAGTAGGCGCGGTTGCCCCAGTTCTGGAAGTTGCGGAAGAAGAACACCTCGATGCAGAACTGCCCGGCCTGCTCGTCCAGGGCGAACACGTCGGCCTCCTCGACCCCTTGCGTGTTGACGCCCTGCACGCCCTGGATCGCCGAGAGCGCGCTGATCCGGTCGCGGAAGCGGGCCGCACGCTCGAACTCCATCGCGTCGGAGGCCGCCTGCATCTCGGTGCGCATCCGGTCCTTCACCGCATTGGACTTCCCGGCGAGGAAGTTCTTGGCCGAGTCGGCCATGCCGGCGTAATCCTCCAGCGCGATCTCGCCGGTGCAGGGGCCGGAGCAGCGCTTGATCTGGAACAGCAGGCAGGGCCGGGTGCGGTTCTCGTAGTAGCTGTCGGTGCAGGTGCGCAGCAGGAAGGCGCGCTGCAGGGCGTTCACGGTGCGGTTCACCGCCCAGACGCTGGCGAAGGGGCCGTAATAGCTGCCCTTGCGGCGGCGGGCGCCGCGATGCTTGACGATCTGCGGTGCCGGGCCGTCGGCGGTGACGAGGATGTAAGGGAACGACTTGTCGTCCCGCATCAGCACGTTGAAGCGCGGCTTCAGCTGCTTGATCAGGTTCGCCTCGAGCAGCAGCGCCTCGGTCTCGGTGGCGGTGGTGACGAACTCCATCGCCGCCGTCTGCGAGATCATCCGCGCGATGCGGTTGGAATGCGCCTGCCCGCGGGCGTAGGAGCCGACCCGGGCCTTCAGGTTCTTCGCCTTGCCGACGTAGAGCACGTCGCCCTTGGCATCGAACATCCGGTAGACGCCGGGCCCGGAGGGCAGCGTCGTCCAGAACCGGCGGATCACCTCCGTGCCGGCCTCGACGGCGCCGGGCTCGAAATCGAAGTCGATCTCGGGCGCCTCGTCGGCCTGCGCCGGCTCGGCCTCGTCCCGCTCCTCGTCGAAAGCCTCGTCGTCGAAAGCCTCCTGGGGCAGATCCTCGGTGGCGCGACCTGACGGGACTCTCCGGCTCATCGCCGTGATCTAAGCCCGCGGAACTGGCGAGGGAAGGGGCGCGATGCGCAAAGGCGTGCCGGCGGACCTCGGCCCTCAGCCGAACAGCGCGTCGATGTCGGACTGGTCGACGTGGCCCGGATCCTCGTCGAGCTTCGGGCCGTTCAGGAGCGAGCGCTCGTCGTCCGGATCGACGACGGTGGCGGGGCCGGCGGAGAACACGTCGCGGAACCCGTCGAGGCCGCTCCAGGCGGCGATCATGCGGTCGAGGTGGGATTCGACGAAGCTCAGGACGTTGACGATCTTGCTGATGCGCTGGCCGGTCAGGTCCTGGAAATTGCAGGCCTCGTAGGCGACGATGACGCGGTCGAGGATGACGTCGACCTTGTCCTGGCCGCCCTTGCCGAGGTTGCCGGCTCGCAGGATGTTGGCGCTCGCCTCGATCTCCTCCAGCGCGGTGAGCAGCGTCGACGTCGCGCGCTCGGTCGACCCGACCACGGCGCCCAGCTCGTCGGCGGCGCGGCGCATGCCCTTGCCGTTGGACTCGGAGTGATACAGAGCCGCGATCTCGTCGCGGGTGTTGGTGATCGCCGCCTTCATCACGTCGAGCTCGGAGCGCATCGCCAAGGCTTCGGACAGCTCGCGGCGGCACGCCTCGATGGTCTCGCCGGCGCTCGACTGGGTGATGCGGCGCAGGTCCTGGATCGCCGAGAGGATCTCGTCGAGGCGCGCCCCGCCCTCCACGGGCCCGGCACTGGACATCGTCGTCCCCGCCGCGGGCGGGAGGCCGAGGCTGTCCTCGATGCGGTAGCGCTTGTGAGTCATCGGTTCGAACCGGCCGTCTTGGAAACCCGGATCCGATCTAGGACCGGGAACGGTTGCAGTTTGCTGAAGATCGAAAGCATTCGGTCAGATTTACAGTCGATTCACGTTGCTTCGTGACGACCGGGGCAGCGAAGCCCGTCCGCGACCGATTCACCACGTTCCTTCATCGAATGTCGCGCGTCCCGGTCCGACCCTCTCAACCATGACGGCCGGCATCGAGCCCGGCCGTGGTGCGGGAGTGCGGCGATGCGGACGAGTTGGTGCGTGGGGGCGGCGCTTGCCGCATCCGTCTGGTCGGGGGCGGTCCAGGCGCAGGCGCGCTATGCCGAGCCCGACGGATACGGCGGCGGCCTGATCGAATACCTTGTCACCGGCGGCGTCGCCCCACGCGGCGGTGCCCGCCCCGTTGCGCCGGCCCGGCCGGGTTACGCAGGCGCGTCGGCACGATCCGGCGATCCGATCGAACCCTATGGCGTCGCATCGCGAGCCTACGCGGCGCTGCCTCAGGGCCTGCCCGCCCAGGCCGACCCACCTGCCGAGAGCGACCGCATCGCCCGCGCGCCGGATCCGCGCTACGCCCGGCAGGAGGTCGCGTTCTCCGGTCCCCAGCGCCCGGGCACGATCGTGATCGATACGCCGTCGAAGTATCTCTACCTCGTCCAACCCGGCGGCCGGGCGATGCGCTACGGCATCGGCGTCGGGCGGCCGGGCTTCGCCTGGTCGGGCCTCAAGACCGTCAGCCGCAAGGCCGAGTGGCCGGGCTGGACGCCGCCGCCGGAGATGCTGGCGCGCCGGCCGGACCTGCCGCGCCACATGGAAGGCGGCCCCGGCAATCCGCTCGGTGCGCGGGCACTCTATCTCGGCTCGTCGCTCTATCGCATCCACGGCACCAACGAGCCGCACACGATCGGCCAGAACGTGTCGTCCGGCTGCATCCGGATGATGAACGACGACGTGGTCGACCTCTACGAACGCGTGCCGGTGGGGACGCGGGTCGAGGTGATGTGACCGCGGGATCGAACGCAAGAAGGCTCAGATCGCCGAGAGGAGCGACCCGAGCCTTCGACGTCGTCGGACGCATGTCATCCGGCCCGATCCGAGCGGGCCGCGCCCGGATCGGGCCGCGCGATCAGGCCCAGTCGCTGTCGTCGCCACCACCCAGATCGCCGGCGAAATCGTCGTTGCCGCCGTCGAAGGCGGTGTCGCTCCCGCCGCCGAGCGGCGCACCGAAATCCTGGGTGCCGCCGGCGTCCGAGCCGAAGTAGTTGTTCTCGACCGTCGTGCCGCCGCCGAGGCCGGCCGCCGCCGCGCTGCCGAGGCTCGAATGGCCGCCGGCGAAGGCGTTCGAGAGGGCGCTGCCGAGCAGCATGCCGCCGGCCGCGCCGGCCGCCATCGGCAAGGCCGTGGCCATGAAGCCGCCGCCGCGAGCCGGCGCCTGCTGCTGGCCGCCCCACGGGCCGCCCTGCTGCGGTCCGCCCTGCGGATACCCCTGTTGCGGGTAGCCCTGCTGCGGATACCCTTGCTGCGGGTAACCCTGCGGCGCGCCGCCCTGGTTGCCCCAGGCGCCGCCCGCCCGCTGCTGCGGCTGCGGATCCTGGCGCTGCGAACCGCCGCCGAAGATGCTCGACAGGAACCCGCCGCCACCCGAGGATTGCGGCTGCGCCTGTTGCTGGCGGGCCTGCTCGAGCTGCTGGTTGAGGCTCTTGATCGCCTCCTCCTGCACGTAGATCAGCTGCGCCATCGCGTAGGGCGCATAGGGCTGGGCCCTGAGCTTGTCGGCAATGAAGCGCTCGGCATCCGCGTCGCGGGGCTGGCTGGACGCCTGCTCGAGCCGCTGGAAGATGCCGGAGATGACGTCGCGTTCTTCGCTGTTCATGGAGTCGTCCTCCTCGAATCGAACCCGCGGCATCGTGCGCCGCATGGACCAGTTCCAAGATGGGGAGCACGCCCGAGGTTTGTCAGGGGCGGCGAAGAAATCTTCGCCGTAGGACGATGCGATCGTGCGACGAAAAAAGCCCGGCCTTTCGGCCGGGCTTCTCGGGTCGGGTCGAACCGCGGCTCTGGGCGAGCCGCGGCGGATCCGGCAGGTCCTAGTACGAGCCGAACTTGTAGTTCAGGCCGGCGCGCACGACAGCGAACTCGGTGCTGTTGTTGCGGTTCAGGCCGCTCTGCACGACGGTCACGC
>NZ_JAKSYF010000065.1:0-1912 GCF_022829745.1 Methylobacterium sp. E-016 | reverse complement strand
CACGAGGGCCTCGGAGAGTCGTTCCTGCAGGAGCAGCCGGTTCGGCAAGCCGGTGAGCGGATCCTGGCGTGCCGCCTCGTCGGCGCGCGCCTCGCTGGCCTTGCGCGCGCTGACGTCCTCGATCGTCGCGATCCAACCCTGCTCCTCTGCAGGATTCAGCTCGACCTGCAACGTGAGCCCCTCGGCTTCGACCTCGAACGAGACGGCCGTGCGAAGATCACGGGCCTCTCGTAAGGAGCGGAAGACCGCGCACCGTGGTTTGGCAGTCCCGGCGCACAGCGCGCGAAGCAACCCCCTAGCGCTCCGTTCAGATGCGGATTTCGGCAGGAGGTCGGCCAACAAGCGTGCGGCCGGCGCATTCGAGACAATCGCGCGCCCCGCATCGTCGATCATCAGCAGCCCATGCCGTATCGCGTCGAGGTAGCGCGCCCAGGAGGGTGAAAGGATGCCCCCGTTCGACTGCAAGCTCCGCGAGGCCTCGCGCCGGACTGAGTCAAGGTAGTGCCGTTCAGCGCTCATGGCACAGGGGCCTCGACCTCAGGCCGCCGGGTAAGCGTGCCGAATGGAAGTCCGGACTCTTTAGGGAGAAGTGTTAATTGAAGCCTACATTTCAGCCCAAGTGTCTAATTAGAGCGCAACAATTATTGGTTCCTTCCGGTGTCGTTCCTGAAGCTTTCTCGACAGTCTTCACCACCGACCGCCTCCGCGAACTGTTCCGCCACCGATGCCTCAGGAGCAGTTAAATCAGGGCGTCCTCCTGCTAGTTCCGCAGCTTCTTCCGGCCCGACAGATTGTCGAGGATCCGGCAGGGCTGAGCGGCATCGGCTTCCCCTGCCCACGGCCGCTGCGCGGCCGCCAGCGGTAGCACCCCGATACTGGACAACTTGCCCGACAGTCGATGCGCCAGCAGGTCGACCGCTGCCTACTAGGCCGCATAAGCGGCCGCACAATCTGCAAAACCCAACATTTGATGCGCTTTCGGGAGCGTAGAATCGACGAGCAATCTGCGACACATTGCGCAGATCCGTCGTTCGACATCCTTTCAAACGCCTATTTTTATAATACTTAACTTGTCTGACCCTAGCTCTGGCGGCGAGGTCAAGATGCATAAGATTTTAACTTGCGTTAGGGACTTTCATAATGATCAATTGTTGTTATCTGCAGCGATTGTATGCTGCGTAGGCATCTACGCTTCGTCTGCGATAGCGGCCCACGCTGCTCGTGCGGAAGGCGTAGCGCAGCGTAAATGGGGCATCGTCAGTATCGTCGCCGCGGGATGTACGGCCTGGGCAACGCATATGATCGCCCTGCTTGCATATCAACCCGGCATGGCCGCCGGCTTCGAGCCAATTCTCACCTCAATCTCGTTGCTCCTCGTAATCGGCGGGATCGGGACCGGCGTTGGACTATCCATCGGCCAGCGCGTGCGTCCTCGCCGGTTCGTGGCCGGTGTGATCCTGGGTTTGGGCGTCACCGCCCTCCATTACGTCGGACAGGCGTCATATCGCGTGACGGGGCATGTCACCTGGGACTGGCGCTTCATCGCTCCATCCGTTCTCTTGAGCCTCGGTCTTTCCGGCATCGCTATGGTCACAGCCGGTGAGCGCAATCGCTCCCTGCGTCGTTTCGCTGGCCCCCTGCTTTTCGGTTCGATCGTCGTGCTGCATCTCGCCGGTATGACAGCGATCACCATCGTCTACGACCCTCAAGTGGCACTGCCGGCCATCGCCATCGCGCCCGAGACGATCGCTCCGATCATCGCCCTCGTCTCGGTCGGGCTGCTCACACTCGCCCTCATCGGCTTACGGTCCGCGTTGAACGCTCGGGCGCAACTGCGCCGGGACAGGACGCGTCTGCGGGAGCTAGCGAGCCTCGCCCTCGAAGGTCTGGCGGTCTGCGACGGTGAAACGAT
>NZ_JAKSYF010000061.1:0-3377 GCF_022829745.1 Methylobacterium sp. E-016 | reverse complement strand
CAGGCCGTGAAATCATGTGAACGAAAGTAACATATTGAATGAAAAATATTGAAAGTTCTATCCTACGTTCGACTATGTAACAAACCCACATTCAGGCTTGACAAGCCGGCGAAAGGCCCGTCGCGCCACATGACCCGCATGCGCACTGATCCCTGAGAACACTGCAGCTTCAGTTCGACAGAGTCCGCTAGCGGTTCTCGCTGTGAGACAGAGATCCTGGCCCCTTCCTTTGAAACGTCCCGCACGACGCAGGGGATTTCATCCCCATCATCCGTGCGTAGCGCCCCAATGATCATTGTCTCACGGCGCGGAGATCGCCGGGGGTATTTAGGTTCGTCCATGCTGCTTTGCCCATCGAATGAATGAAACGTAGGCGTTCAATGGTTCAGAAAGGCTCACCAAAGGAGTAGATCGACCAAAATCCGAACAGATTTCCGATCGCCATCTTCCACTTTAGCGGGATATATGCATTATATCTGCTTCTGTAGGTTGCATGCGATTGAGGGTCAGCTATGGATGAAACGGAACAGGGCTTGTCTGACAACAAGCTCGACATGACGGCGGATCTCGTCGCCGCCTACGTCTCGAATAACAACGTGCCGATGAGCGAACTGGCGTCTCTTATCGCCAAGGTGCATGCTGCCCTTACTGGCCTCGGCAATGAAGCCCCGGTCGAACCCGCTGGTTCTGAGAAGGCGACCGCAGCTCAGATCAAGAAGTCGGTCACGCCTGATGCGCTGATCAGCTTCGAGGACGGTAAATCCTATAAGACGCTGCGCCGGCACCTGACGCTGCGGGGTCTGACTCCCGAAGCCTACCGGACGAAATACGGCCTGCCGGCTGACTACCCGATGACAACCGCCAACTACTCGGCGCAGCGTTCCGAGCTGGCGCGCTCCCTTGGTCTCGGTCAGATGCGGCGGAAGTCATCGCTCAAGGCTACTTCATTGGATGAGATCTTTGCCGCGACACCCGCGACCCGCGGTGGCAGGGCCAAGGCTGATAGCACTTCGTAGCCCTCGAAGGTCCGTGGGTGGAGCAAGGCTCTCGAGACAGCTTGAGGCCACTCAATGGCACACCTTGCTACCCGACCGATCACCGCCAGCTTCGTATGCTGGCGGTACGGTAGCTTCACTTTTGAGTGAGCCAGCGGTGAAATTAATCAAATATTCTGGGCTTGGTACGATACTTAACTGGATTTTGCCTTACGAGCTCAGAACGACAATGATCGGCACCAAGCACAAGAAGAGTCTCGGTGTCTTCGGCGTCGGCGCCGATGATCTCACATTGATCAGAGCTCAGGCGGAAGTCGTGCGGAACCGCATGCCTACGTTGCTCTTCGAATTGCAAGAAACGTTTGCAAGTTGGCCAGAGATTGATGCGGCGTTGCGAGTGCCCGAGGTTCATGAAGCACGCCTTGCGCACTGGATCATGGTTGCCTCCGGTGAAATCGGGGCTGCCTTTGACGAGTCAATCGAGCGGTTGGCAACGGCGTTCAGCAGGAACAAGGTACCGGCTTACGCTATCGTCATCTGCCATTCTGTCGTGTCGCGAGCTCTTGTTCGTGAACTTGGTCTGGCCGCACCGATCCCGCAAGCGTTTGGGACGCCCCGAACGTTGAAGCGGATTAGCGAGCATCGGGCTCTTACCAGCGTCATCAGCCAGCTGGCTTGGTTCGATCTGGAATTGTTGTTGGAGACCTACACGCGGGTCGATGACGAGCGGCGCCATGATGCCCTCATGCAACTCAAAGGTTTCCAGAACCAGGTTCAGGACATCGTGGCAGGTGTGACAGAGGGGGCCAACGCCGTCAGCAGTCGTGCTGGGCTCACTCTCCAAGCCATCAACGAGACCGCGAGCCTTGCTGAGACCGTGACTGGCGCGTCCCAGGAGGCTTCCCAGAACGTCGATGGCGTAGCGGCGGCGGCGGAGGAGTTGTCGGCATCGTTGAGCGAGGTGTCACAGCAAGTCACACGTGCCGCCGAGATCGCGCAAGCTGCCAACCAAGCAGCACAGCAGACCGACGCGACCGTCCAAGGCTTGTCCGGGTCCGCATCTCGTATTAGCGATGTCGTGTCGCTCATCTCCTCGATCGCCAGCCAGACCAACCTCTTGGCTCTCAACGCGACGATCGAGGCGGCACGGGCTGGCGAGGCGGGTCGTGGGTTTGCTGTGGTGGCGGCAGAGGTGAAGAGCCTCGCCGGCCAGACCGCAAAGGCAACGGAGGAAATCTCTGCGCAGGTCGCAGGGATGCAGAGTGCCACAGCTTCCGCCGTCACGGCGATCGAGCGGATCGCCACAATGATCAGCGAGATGGATCAGGTCGCCGCTACGATGGCAGCCGCCGTCGATCAGCAGCGGGCGGCAACCCAAGAAATCGCAGGGAATGTGAGCCGAGCCGCTGCGGGTACCCAAGAGGTCGCTGGCAGCATAACGGGTGTCAGCAACGCAGCGAACACGGCTGGAACGGCAGCGGACGAGTTGCAAGGTGTTGCTCGTCAGTTGGCAAGCGAGGCGGTCAAACTCGAGAACGCCATGTCTATTTTGGTAGCCCAAGGGCGGGCAGCATGATCAGCTTGCCGTCACGAACCTGACGGGAGCACGATACGGGTAAACGCCCACGTCTCTACCAGCATTTCTTGGGGGGGCGCCTGTAGCTTGCATCAAGCCTCAGGGCATTGAGGCCGCGCAGCCTGTCTGGGTACGTTGAACGCTCAGGTGGCGTGAGATTGATGCACGTCGACCGGTGGCAAGGCGTTAGGCCTGCCTACAAGATGGACTCTCATCGCCGTTGGCAGGCCGTATGCCGGCATCAGGGCTACAAGCCTCCCGATAGGCGGAGCGGAACTATGAGCCGACAGATCATTCCACTGCGCCCGAAGGGGGCTGAGCAATCGGCTCTCGCTCGGACCGATGTCGCCGCCGTAGCGCTCCTGGCCGGGGGCCAAGCTACGAGCCTGCAGGCGGCGCGGGCCGAGGTGATCCTCGCAGACCTGCGGCTACGGCGGGATGAAATGACGGCGCTGCTCTCCGACCTGCGTAGCCGGGAAACGAGTAGGCTACCTCATATCGATGTTGCAAACGCCAATCTCATCGTCGCGATCGTTCAAGGGGTAGTGCAGATCGACCTGTTCATCGCGCAGGCCCGTGGCCTCATAGAGAGAACCGAGCAACCGGGTACTCTGCCGCTTGGCGAGTCGGGGCAGGCGCTGAAAGGCGCCTAGTGCCGGTAGCGCTCGGCGAGGGCCATGAGGGCTCCTGCGAGCTCGGTGAGGTTGGCCGAGGCCGCCTCGACCTCGCGGGTGCCGGCGGCGGTCTGCTGGCTCGCCTGGCGGATGTTCTGCAAGGCGCCCATCACCTGCTCGATGCCGAGCTGC
>NZ_JAKSYF010000059.1:0-1296 GCF_022829745.1 Methylobacterium sp. E-016 | reverse complement strand
GGACACCTCGAAGAACCGCGTAATTGCGGGGTCTGGCCGTTGGTTTGACGCGGCCGGTAGCTTTTGACGTGATCGGACTGGCGATCTGGCAGTCTGGTGGTGGTCATGAACGGGCTCGGGGGCCCATCCCGAGGTTGCCTCAGGCCGCTACCGGCCGGCCGTCGATCCAGAGGAAGCGCTTGAGGTTGTAGGCGAGGTTGGCGAGCCCGATCTTGGTCCGGGCTCGGGCCAGACCGATGGTGCGCACGAACAGGCCGAAGCGGTGCTTCTGGTCGGCGAACACCGTCTCGACCGCCGAGCGGACCCTGGAGCGGGCGCGGTTGGCCTTGCGCTGCGCCGGCGTCAGATCGAGGCCGGGCTGCCGCCGGAAGTGGATCTTCGAGCGCCGGCCATGCTTGGTCAGGTGGGCTTCGTTGGCCTTCGAGCGGTAGGCGGTGTCGGCCCAGACGTCGCTCGCCGTGTTGGCCAGGTCGAGGACGTTGCCCAGTTGTGCCCCATCATGGGCGGCCGCGCTGGTGACGGTGAAGCGGCGGACGAACCCGTGCTTGCGGTCGATCGAGACGTGCGTCTTGTAGCCAAACATCGGAACGGCGATCTCAACCTTGGCCTTGGTGCCGTCCGCCTGTGCAGGCCGCGCCTTGGCCCGCTTCAGGGTCCAGCGGGCATCGCGGTCCTTCTGCGCGAGCTTTTTTGGTTTGGCCGCCCACGCGTCAGGGATCTTGCCTTCCTTCAGAGCCGCCTTCTCCGCATCGGTGTTGCGCTGACGCGGAGCCGCGATGATCGAGGCATCGATGATCTGCCCCGACATCGCGAGGTAACCCTTGCCCTTCAGCCAGGCGTCGAAGGCGGCAAACAGCTCCTCGATCGCGCCGGCCCGGGTCAGGTGCTCCCGGAACAGCCACACCGTCTTGGCGTCGGGCACGGCATCCTCGAAGTCCAAACGGAGGAAGCGCATGAACGACAGCCTGTCCCAGATCTGGAACTCGGTGGCGTCGTCCGACAGCGTGTAGAGCGTCTGAAGGATCAGGATCTTGAACATCAGCACCGGGTCGTAGGGTGGGCGACCACCCTTCGATCCGTCGGACCGCTTCAGCGCGGTCGCCAACTTCGGCCGGAACGCCTCGAAGTCGATCAGCCCCGCGAGCTTCACCAACGGATCGCCGTTCTCCGACAGGCGCTGATAGCGCTCATCCAGATCGAAGAACCCTGGCTGACCCATCCGAGCCTCCCCAACGCCGACAGCACCAGGGAATCACGACACCGCCCCGCACGGAAGGGGTATTTCGAGGTAACCGA
>NZ_JAKSYF010000055.1:0-788 GCF_022829745.1 Methylobacterium sp. E-016 | reverse complement strand
CGGCGCACATGGCGGTGGCCGTGAACGTGTCCCCGGCCCAGTTCAAGAGCGACCGCCTGGTCGAGACGATCATGTCGGCGCTTGCCGGCTCGGGCTTGCCCGCCCGGCGCCTGGAGGTCGAGATCACCGAGGGCGTGCTGCTTCAGGAGAACGAGAAGACGCTGCGGACGCTGCATCGGCTGCGCGAGCTCGGCGTCCGCGTGTCGATGGACGATTTCGGCACGGGCTACTCCTCCTTGAGCTACCTGCGCTCGTTCCCCTTCGACAAGATCAAGATCGACCGCTCCTTCGTGAAGGACCTGTCGGGCAGGCCGGACGGCGACGCGATCATCAGAGCCATCGCAGGCCTCGGCAGGAGCCTGGGCATGACGACGGTCGCCGAAGGCGTCGAGACGCCGGAGCAGATGCAGCGCATCCGCGAAGAGGGCTGCACCGACGTGCAGGGCTACCTCATCAGCAGGCCGATACCGGCCGACGACCTAATGAGCTTCCTCGCAAGCTACAAAGCGGAAGCGTAACCCTTCAATTTTTTGGATGGCTCACAATGAGCGAACTTTATCGCCTGGTCTACGCGAGCAAGAACTTGCTCCAGGGGTCGGAGGCCGAGATGACTGCATCGATCACGCAGATCCTCGCCGCGTCGCAGCGGAACAACGGTCGATCCAATGTAAGTGGGGCGCTGATGTTCAATGCGGGCGCGTTCGCCCAGGTGCTGGAAGGGCCGCGCCGGCAGGTCGAGGAGACGTTCGAGCGGATCCAGTGCGACGATCGGCACGGCGACGTGACGG
>NZ_JAKSYF010000051.1:0-1809 GCF_022829745.1 Methylobacterium sp. E-016 | reverse complement strand
CCGGAGGGCATGGCTTACTGGACCAACGCCCTCGACAGCCACAGCATGGACCGGGCCGATCTCCTCATCGGCTTCGCCCAGAGCCACGAGAACATCGCAAACCATGCCGATCAGTCCCTGCACGGCCTCCTCTTGGCTTGAGACTGAAGGCGTATGACGCAAAGGCGCTCCGATAGAGACAGGGCGCCTGCGCTTGTCCTGTCCCAGCCTCATCAGGAACGTCAGGGCAAGCTGCTTGAGAAAACATCACGGATCCGACACAACGGCAGTTGCGGGGATGGTTTCCTGATCCAAGGAAAGCTTGGCGTTAGGATTTGGCAGAAGATCTCGCCGCGACCCACGTGGCCGCCATTCAACCGAACTCACCGAAGTTTTAGAAGGTCCATGGCTCTGCTTAGTCATACAGGATAAGCTCTGTCATTCTGACGAGCGGCAAGCTGGTCTTATGCTCTAATGGGAGCGAATCGCCCAGCTCGTTTCTATAAACCAAGGGCTGCCGAGACTGCCGTATGAGCGGCAGATGCCAAGTTTCCCCTGGGGCTACCCGCTCTTGTGCGCTAAGCTCCTTGATGACGCCGTAAACTGCTGGTTTGTGGCGATTGCAGCCTGGATGATAGCGGGGACCTGTGCGGCAAGCAGGTGCTGTCCTCTGCTTCCGTGGCCAAAGTTTGCTCGGGCAGTTGGCGTTTGACGGCTGCGCCCAAGCTCGCAAACGTGGGCGCGTTGAATTCCATGTGCACCGCGTTCAGCACCAAGGTATGAGAATTCGCAGTGAGCCGGTCTAAACGAAGCCCTGACCCTGAAGCACCCACTCCGCTCGATCGGGGCATCCGGGCAATTCGGCCGGCCTTCGTGCACCTGTGCTTCTTCAGCTTGATTCTCAATCTGCTGAGCTTCGGGACGGTGCTCTACTCGATGCAGGTGTTTGATCGCGTTCTCTCGACGCGCAGCACCAACACGCTTTTGGCGCTGACGGTCCTGTTTGTTCTGGCGAGTGCTGTTGCGGCACTCGTGAGTTCGCTTCGGTCGTCGGCGCTCCGACGGATGGGGATCTCCCTGAATGACGAGGTCGCCCCCCAACTCTACGATGTTGTTTATGCGGAGACGTTGGAGACCCGACGGTTCGACACGTTGAGCGCGTTTCGGGATCTCGAGACCATACGGGAGTTTTCAGCCGGGCACGGTGTGGCGCTGATCCTTGATCTGCCCTGGATTCCAATCTATGTCCTCGCGGCCTTCGTGATGCACGTCTGGTTTGGATTGGCGCTGCTCGGTGCAATTTGTGTTGTGCTCTTCCTCACATCGCTGGACGAGATCTTCAATCGCTCCAATCTTGAACGGGCTGCCCAGTCGTCGGGCCAGAGCCAACGGCTGTTAGACGTGTCCGTGCGTGAGGCGGAGGTCCTTCACGTGATGGCCATGGTTCCCGGCTTCCGCACGCGGTGGCTGGCAGCCTACCAGGAAGCAACCGCTTGGCAATTGGCCGCGGCCCATTTAACGAAAACCATTTCTGTCCTTTCCAGATTTTGGCAATCCTTTACGTCTTTCGGCCTGGTGGCTGTGGGAGCCTACTTAGCCGTTCAGGGGCAGGTGTCATCCGGCGCGATGTTCGCGATTATGTTTATCGGCGGCGCTTGCGTGGGTGTTGTTCAGGCAGCTGCTGGACAGTGGCCCTCATTTTTGCGGGCGCGTCAGGCGTATGGGCGGCTTCAGGCTCTGTTCCGGGCTGCGGAGGCAGGCCCCCAGCGTCTGTCTCTGCCTCGGCCGAAGGGGCAGGTTGAGGTGACCTCGCTGGCTGTGACGGCGCCA
>NZ_JAKSYF010000050.1:0-9335 GCF_022829745.1 Methylobacterium sp. E-016 | reverse complement strand
GGTGAGATTGCGTAAGGCCTTGCCCTACCGCAAGCTTGGGGGGGGGCGATATGCACTCACAATCGACCCGGCTCAAAGCCAGCCGGTCTGGTCACTTAGGCGAGTGGCTGGCGCACGCGCATCGAGCGTTACGGAAACGGGGGTTTGTGTGATGGAACAGCCTATACTGACGCGGGGCGAGCATCTTGAATGTTCCGTAAGAGTCCGTCCGATAAGTCTTGAGGCGCGTCCCAGCCGTCGAACGAGGATCATGACGGCAGCGGCGTAGAGGAAGGCTTGGGCCGAGGCGAGGGTCGCCTCCGGGTCTTTCCAAAGGCGGCGGTTGCGGCTGATCCAGCCGAAGAAGCGCTCGACGACCCAGCGGCGCGGATGCACGGCAAAGCCGACCTGATCCGGAGGCTTGCGCACGATGTCGACGGTGATGATCGTGGCCGTCGCGGGCCTGTCGCCCGCATAGCCTGCATCGGCAAAGGCTTTGACAATGAACGGGAAGGTCCGCCGCGATAGGCGCAGCACCGGTCCGGCACCATCGCGATCCTGCACGTCGGCGGGCTGTGGGTCGAGGACGAGCGCGCGTCCGTCCGTGTCGACCAGGGCCTGACGCTTGCGGCCCTTGATCTTCTTTCCGGCGTCGTAGCCGCACGGCCCACCGCTCTCGGTGGTCTTCACGCTCTGACTATCGAGCACCGCAGCCGTGGGTGAGGCTGCCCGTCCGACACGCTCGCGGTCCGCCATGACGAGGTCGTGGTTGATGCGAGCAAACAACCCCTCGTCGCGCCAGCGGATGAAGTAGCCGAACGCGGTCGAACGCGGCGGCAGGTCCTTCGGGATCAGCCGCCACGCGATGCCGCCGCGCAGCACGTAAAAGATGGCGTTCAGGACCTCCCGCGTCGTCCAGACTGGCGGGCGGCCACATGGCGCCGGCTCCGGCATCAGAGGTGCAATCACTGCCCACTCGGCATCTGTCAGGTCGGTTTCATAGCGCAGGCCCGCACGGCTATGCTGCCGCCGGGCGGTCGGGGTCCACATGGCAGATCCAAGTCAGGTTTCAGCACCCTCTTGGAATCACTGCCATCCTGGCCACTCAACCCTGCCTCAGCCCTTTATCGGACGGGCTCTAAGCGGACGTTTAAGATATTCACAATTTCTTGGCGAGTTTGGAATGACCGAGATTTTCGCTAAGCCATTTTCTGCTTGATTGAGGAGGGGTCTCACTTGGAGTCCGGAACAGATAGTGAAAATATCCGTATGTCGTTTTTAAACGTATATTTATATTCGTACTTGCGCCGGCATTGATAGCTGGTTTCTTTTCTATAGCTCCTAAACCTTATGAAGAAATAACGAAGCCAAAAACGATATTATCCTATTCAGTCGTTGCTGGGCCTACGCTAGGCGTCGACATAGAAAAGCAAAGAATATTTTCAATCACTATTAAAAATTCGGGCAAAACTCCACTAGAGTAGATAGACGTCGAGATGAATGCTGTTAATTCGAAGATTGAGAACTTATCGGTCGAAAAATCGCTTATAAATACCCTTGTTATTAAAGGAGAACCGTCGTCCCGGCTAAAAATATCGAGATTGCTTCCTGATGAGAAAATCTCGGTGTCGCTCTTAGCAACGTCGATCGCTCAAAATCCGGATATTTCGATTAATTCTCGCAGCAACGAAATTCTAGGTGTTGAAGATATTCCGGACGCGCCAAAAGGAAAATTCGATACTGATTTATTCGGAGCGGCCCTTAGCGCTTCGTCCGTTGCGATAATGTCACTTTTCCTAGCTACAGGTTTGAGAAGGCGAGGAATACTATTTGCCCCCTATGGCAAAAATAAAGAAGACATACTTGCATTTATATCAAGACTTAGTAGGATTGATGTATTAAGTTCGCAATTCATGCACCAGGAGGAAAAGACGTATGTTAGGCTTGCGGATACGTTGTATATTATTGCAAAGGAAATCGATGTAGCGCATATAGATCAATGCGTTAAATGTTTAAAATGCCCGCTCATGTGTAAGTTAATTGATCAAAGCGCGGACGTAGTCAAGTTTCATTTAGAAAGTTTGGGTTCTGCCATGACGGACGAAGAATATAAAAACATACTTAATAAAAGGAATAAATTTGACTCGGTTAAGCTTCGTGGAGAAATTAAAAGAATGCTGAGCTGAAAAACATTTCCACAATTTGATGCATGACCGAAAAACGACCGTTTTCCCGACTCGTACGGCTGCGTGCGGCAAGGCCTGAGAAGGGTGGCAAGTGGACCCCGGCCTTGCGTCCGGAAGCGGACGTTCCGCCTTCGACCCTTCTCAGACCCTCGGAAGGCCGCTTCGCGGCAGCTTAATGGAGGATACCTTTGTCAGGGGTGGGTAGTTTTATGACTGTCCGCTTCGGGAATTGAGGGCCGAGAAAGTGGTCCCCACTCGATCGAGCAACTGCAGTGATACAGCCTTCATCCGCGTTCTCGAAGCGCGGTGTCCCGACCAGCCTCATGAGGCGTCAGGCAATGCAAATGCCCGGAACCTCGACCTTACGAAACAGATGGGGGCTTGCCCTCGCGCTCTCCGGATACTCCGAGAGTTTCGCCCGAAACTCGGGATTGGCGAAGGCGGCCCGGAAATGGGCGACGGACTGCCAAACCGCATAGTTCAAGAAGGCACCGCTTCCCGCGATGCCGCGATGGAGTTGTGTCGAGATGAAGCCCGGCTGCCGTTTCATGATCGCTGCATCGCGGCTCCAGACCTTCAGAAGCGCATCCGCGTCCTCTGGCGGGACGACGAAGGTGTTGATCAGGACGACCGGACCGGCCTCGTCGTCGGCCAGCTGGTCGGCGAGCGTCACGGTGTTATCCATTTCGATGAAAGTCGACATCGGGTGCTCCCTGGGCATGAAGGTAGATAAGTTGCCTGCGTGATGCCTACATGGCATCATAGTGTCATATTAAATGGAATGACATCATGATGTCAATAGGGTGGTGATCTCTGCGATGTCCGAAGTTTCTCCCTCTGCTGAAGCGCTGACCGATCTCGTTCTCACGCTCTTCCGGGTCAACAACGCGACGCTGATCTGGGGCGACCGCCTGGTCGAACCCTTCGGGCTCACCAGCGCTCGCTGGCAGATCATGGGGGCCATCGCCTATGCGGATCGACCGAAGCCGGTGGCTTGGCTGGCCCGGGACCTCGGCGCGAGCCGGCAGAACGTGCAACGCATCGTCAACGAACTCGTCAAGGACGGCTTGGTGGCCTTCGAGACCAACCCACACCACAAGCGCGCGCAACTCGTGGTTCTGACGCCCGCAGGTCGGCACGCCTACGAAGCTGCCGTCCGAGCTTGGTATCCAGCGGCCGGCGACTTGGCCAAAGATATCTCTCCGGACGACCTCGCCACAGCTTTGCGGGTTCTCGGAGCGCTGCGTGACAGGCTCGCGGAGAGCGGCGCCGATGCCGATGCCGATGCCGATGCCGATGCCAAGGACCGGAGCGTGTAGCTCTCGGTCGGCTGACGCCCCTGACGCCTCGGGTGTCGTCCACGAGGCCGGCTGCTTCGGGGATCGCCGGTGGAACGTCCGCTTCAGGGCAAAGGGTCAGGGTCTGCTCCCCACTTTAAGCTGCCATTCGGCTCCCGAACCCAACGCAGCCACCCCGACAGCCGTCAGCGCTTCTTTGAGCGGTCGTTAATCAGCGCTCCAGCAAATTCGGTTCGGGATCGAAAGCAAACTATCCGTCGAACTCGATCATCGGCCATGCGCGGGACCGTCTAGGCAGAGGAGGTGGAGACGATCCCATTTTGAGGTAGGCTTACGCCATGCCAAGCCTGACCTACCACCCGTTGCGCGAAGACGTTCTCGCCGGAGGTCGCCTGCACCATCTGAGCCTTCTCACGAGCCAGCGCACGGCCCTCGTCCTGATCGTCTATGGTGTCATCGTGTTCGGGGCCTTCATCTTGTTGGATGCGCCAGCCGATGTAGCGTTCGTGTTCGCGATCGGCGCAAGCCTGTTCCTGATCGTGATGCTGGCGCTGCGGCATCTCGTGGTCCCCCGGCTGATCGTGCGGCGGCAGTTCCAGGAGCAGCGGAGCCTCCACCAGCCTTACACCATCACATGGTCCGAGCGCGGCTACGCGGCTCGCAGCGAGACGATTTCCTCCGACCTGCCATGGGATCACTACGTCCAATGGCGCGAGGATGCCCGGGTCATTCTCCTCTACCAATCGGCAGGGTCGTACCAGTTCGTGCCCAAACACATCCTGTCCACTGATGCACAGGAGTTCATTCGCGCTCGGCTGCGGGCAGTTGGTGTTCGGCAGGCACGTCGGTTCTTCGCTTGAATACGGTCGCGCTTGCCAGACACAGTAGCGACGCGTCTACCCCAACCAGCCGGTTTGTCTGCTTTGATGCACCCGCTGTCTGGAAGCAGAAGGTCCGAAAACCACCCTCAGCAGCGATCCCGCTCCGATCCAGCCACTCGGACCGCCATGGGTGCTTCTCCGAAGAATTTGTTCGTCAGCCCCCAGGCAACTTTGGCTTGAGGTGGTTTTGAGACTTCCAGATGAAGCAGCCCTTTCGCCTTAGCGCCGTGTTGCCGCTCGTTGAAGCTGGCTCGCGGCGTCCTTCACGATCGACCCACCGTGCCCGAAGCATACTGCCTGCGGCGCGAGCGCAGCGAGCTTGCGCTGGCTGCTCCGTCCCTCCGCCTCGTCCTCAAACCCGATCGGATCGCCTGCGCCGAGGATGTTGATGAACACGTCGCCCGCGATCAAAAGCCGGGTCCCTTGCCACAGGAACGCGACTTGACCGGCGCAATGGCCGGGGGCGTGGATCACCCGAAGACCGCCAGCAAGAGGCAAAGTCTCCCCATCAGCGATGTGCTGGTCGACGCGGAACGGTGCCGTGCGCTCTTTCTCGTCAAAAACGAGGCGCAGCATGATGTTACGGACGAGACCGGGCGCGGGCTTCATGGGTCGAAACGGCCCACCGCTCTCGACCATCGGTACGTCGGCAGCATGCATGTAAGTCCGGGCGCCGGTTGCCTGGATGAGCGGGACCGCACTGCCGATGTGATCAGGATGGCCGTGGGTGAAAACAAGGTGTTTGATTTCGGTCGGCTTGCGCCCGAGCTCGGTGACTGCTTCGAAGACCTTGTCCGCTTTGCCCGGGAACCCTGCGTCGATCAGGACGAGTTCCGGCCCGGCGTCGAGCAGCACGGCGTTGGCGTTGCCCATCGGTACGAGGTAGGCGCCGTCGATGATCTTCTTGAGCTCCATCAATCCCACCCGCTGACCACCCTCGTCTATAGTCCGGCGGCGGAGGTCCGAGAAGGGTCGTAGGCGGAATGGCTGGTCGGGGTGGCAACCGCGCCTTCGCCTTTTGTTCCAGAACGGACGTTCCGCCACGACCCTTTGCAAGCAAGGTCATGAGGCTTCCACCCCATCCAACCCGCTGGAGGACCAAACCTCGCCCTATCCTGAATTGAACGCCTACGTACTTTACAACTCTCAGTTGCATAGTATCGTAGCTAGCACTGCTGGCGATGGTGATCGTGAGTGACCGCCCGCTGGATCAAGCCTGTGTTCCGCGTCGTCGTGCTGAAGTCAGTACCTGATCGTAGGGGACATAACATGGTGGTGGTACTCGACCCTCGGACTGGCAAACTCGTCCAGATCCGTGTCCCACCTCGACCGCCACCGAAGCCTACGACGTAGCGCGCAAGAAGCAGTCTGAGGGAGGCCGAGGCTGCGGCCACTCAGTTAAGCTGCAGCCGCGATCCATCACCCCGGGCCAACGCTCGACCAACCTTGAACAAAGCGGCTTTGACCTCCCTCAAACCCGACGTCGCATCGTGCTGCTCCATCAGCGAGTGTACGATGAGGAGGTGATCCGCGATGGTGTCGAGGGGCGACACGGCCTGCGTAGCTGTGTGGGTCGGCGGCGGGATGAACCTCTCGATCCCACCGTACGCTGCGATCTCACGCGCCTCAGTTGGAGCAAACTCGGTCATGGACCCGAGATAACCGAGGAATGAGCGTCCAGGCGGACCAAACGAGGGAACACCTCCGGCCGCAAGCCACCGCACCGACCCGTCCGCACACTGGATGCGGAACCGCACACTGAACTCGGCCTGTGCCTGAGCAGCCTCTAACAGGATGGCCCTGACAGCACCCTGGTCGCTTTCCAGGACGGGCGTGGTCCAGCTGTCCCGGTAGGCCGCCTCACGCGTCTGTCCGGTGTAGGAGCACCATTCCCGGCAGATGTACGTGACTTCGCCCTGAGCGTCGGTCGTGAAGATCACCAGCACCTCCCACTTCAGTTCGCATGGGCCACTATCCTGGCACAATCTTTGAACACACAAGTCGTTTGCGCTACAATCATGCGCGATAGTGTCCCCCTATCACCTCACACGCATGATTTTTGGAGGGTGATGTGCTCAGCGAGAAAAATGTTTGTCATGAGAACTTGAAGCGGATTGCAGATACGCTTCATATCTCTGTGAATGATTTTTATGTAAACGACGAGTATTATAAAAAGCACGAGCAGTCTGACCAGTTGTTGAGTCTGTGGAAAAAACTATCGGCTAACAGGATGCGTGAAGACGCGCTCGATGCCATCCGTAGAATTGCTCGAAAAGCATAATGAATCAATTTATACAAAAATCAAAAAAAGCTAAAGACAATACTCACCTAGACTGTGCCTTCCGTTGCTTGTTCGAGGTACTCTTGAGCCACACAGGATCGGGTTTGATCCTTCAGTACAGGCGGCGCAACGTTTCCTTCCTCGGGAGACGGCCTTACCGCTCGATTGTACGAAACGCCTGGAAGCGGACCTTCCCAAGGTCTGTAAAGGGTCGATAGCAACCTGAACGACGTGTCTGGTATCCGACCGTTATTCCGACGATTACGGCTGCATGCAGCAAGGTCCGAGAAGGGTGGCAATCGGACGTTGGCTTTTCGCCGCGAAGCGGACGTTCTGTCTCCAACCCCTCTCCGACGTTCGGGGGAGAGGCCCCGGCACTATCGAGGTACGGATGATGGGGCTGTCGAGGTTTCAATGCTGCGGCCAAGAAAGTCACGTGTCAGCCAAGCAATCCTGTCCGTCGCCTCGTCTAGCGCGAAATGGCCAGCATCGAGGATGTACAACTCTGCCTTCGGCGCGTCGCGTAGATAGGCTTCGGCTCCTGGCACAATGAAGGAGGGATCGTACCGACCCCAGAGCACAAGGGTGGGCAGCGGTTGCTCGCGCATCCACGCCTGCCAAGCTGGATAGGATGCGACGTTCGTTTGGTAGTCGGAGAGGAGGGCCGCCTGGATGTCCCGCTCACCCGGCCGAGACAGGATCGCGTACTCGTCCATCCAGGTGTCCGGGTTGTACCGCTCCGGGTTCGGGCTGGTGCCGAGATGGCGCTGCTTGGCCCCTTCGAGGGACAAGAAGGCGTCGACCTGCTCGGGATGGGCTGCGGGGTCGGCCCAGTACTGGCCGATGCCCTGCCACTTCGCTCCGAGCCCCTCCACGTAGGCGTTGGCGTTCTGGACGATCAGCGCGCTCACCCGGTCGGGATGGGCGAGCGCCATGCGGAAGCCGACCGGGCCCCCGTAATCCTGCATGAACAGTGTGTACCGCGCGAGGCCGAGTTGCGCGGTCAAGCCCTCCATCGTCGCGGCGAGGTTGTCGAAGGTATAGGTGTATTGCGCGGGCGTCGGCGCATCGCTCTGACCGAAGCCAGGGTAGTCCGGCGCGATCAGGTGGTAGCGATCGGCGAGCAGCGGCAGCAGCGGGTCCCACTGCCGGGATGACGACGGATAGCCGTGCAGCAGCAAGATCGTGGGCGCATCGCGCGGCCCTGCCTCGCGGTAGAAGATGCCAACACCATTTACCTCGACCCGATGGTAAGTCGTCGTAGCCTGGGTGGAGGGAAGCGGCTGCGGCGTTCCTTGTCCAAGCGCTAGGGCCGTTGCAGCGGCCAGGACTGTCTGTGTCGGCATAACTCATCTCCTCTGCGGGGGAGAGATAGGGCCTTCCCGTTGGACAGGCCTCAACGACCACTTCCCACTCGATCCAATCGCAGGGCTCTCTGACGTCGAGTGCCCCTGAGCGGTCCTCCTGCTTCCGACCCAATTCGGACGCCTCCAACGACACAAGGAGTTCCTATTAGCGGACATGCTTGGGCAGGCAAGCTCAGCTACTCACGTCGATCGCAGGCCTTAGGAACCGCGGTCAGGCGGTGATGAATGCCGCAAGCTCTTCCGACGTGCCTTGGGGAAACGTCTGCCGCAGATGGTCCAGAAAGGCGGATACGCGGGCGCTGAGAAGGCGACGTGTCGGGTAGAGCGTCCATAGCGCCGTGGGAGGCAGATCGACGTCGCCCCAATGGGTGAGGCGACCCGCTGCTATATCTTGGCTGATCAGCGAGTAGGGAAGCGCTGCAGCGCCAACGCCAGCTCGCACCGCATCTCGGAACATGATGGGCGAGGATAGCCAAAGGATCGGTTCGAAGGCGATTTGCGACCGCCCGCCATCCTTGATCACGGTCCACCTATGGCCGCCGCCTGTGCCTCGCATCACCGCCCGCGCGGCCTCGCCGTCGTTCGGGCGGACGAAATGAGGGCTCGCCGCAACCACGAGCCGGTCGCGCAGGAAAGCCCGCCCAACCAGACCCTCGTTAGTTTTCGGGTTGACCCGGATCACGAGGTCATACCCTTCCTCGATCATATCCACTTCCCGATCGTCGGTCGTGACCTCCAATTGGACTTCCGGGTAGCGCAGGGCGAACTCGGCCGCGATCCGACCCATCGCTATCTGCGAGAAGAGCAACGGTGCGCTGATGCGCAGGCGACCGCGCGGCGTTCCACCGCCCGAGGCGATCACGGCGGCCGTATCATCGAGTTCACTGAGCAAGGCATAGGTTCGCTCGAACAGCGCCCGGCCTTCCTCGGTCAGCTTGATCGTGCGCCCGCCCCTCTCGAAAAGACGCAGGCTCAGGGCCTCCTCCAATTCCGTGACACGGCGCGACAGCGTGGCCTTAGGCCGTCCGGCGGCTCGGGAGGCTTTGCCGAACCCGCCATGCTTCGCGACCAGGGTGAAATCAGCGAGGGCGAGAAGGTCCATACGTTCCACTCACGAGACAGAGTGTCCAGATATAACGCCTATTGCCATTATTATGGATCGCTAATTTGGGTCTCAGCCAAACGGCTCAGCCCAAGGAGCAGACCAATGACCATCCTCATTACCGGTGCCACCGGCCGCGTCGGCCGCAACGTTGTCGAGCAGCTCACCAAGCGCGGCGCGAGCGTGCGCGTCCTCACCCGCGATCCGGCGAAAACCACTTTCAACGGCGATGTGGAGGTGG
>NZ_JAKSYF010000047.1:0-13256 GCF_022829745.1 Methylobacterium sp. E-016 | reverse complement strand
CCACCTCCACATCGCCGTTGAAAGTGGTTTTCGCCGGATCGCGGGTGAGGACGCGCACGCTCGCGCCGCGCTTGGTGAGCTGCTCGACAACGTTGCGGCCGACGCGGCCGGTGGCACCGGTAATGAGGATGGTCATTGGTCCGCTCCTTGGGTTGAGCCGTTTCGATGGCCCCAAAATGAGCGATCCACTCCTGCGCCAATAGATGCTTTATCTGGACGCAACGTCTCTCTGGTGGAACGATGGATCTGCTCGCCCTCGCCGACTTCACCCTCGTCGCTCGTCATGGCGGGTTCGGAAAGGCTGCCCGTTCCGCCGGACGCCCGAAGGCGACGCTGTCCCGACGCGTGGCCGAGCTGGAAGCCAGCTTGAGCTTGCGCCTGTTCGAGCGGGGCGCGCGCGATCTGAAGCTGACGCAGGAAGGACGGGCGCTGTTCGAGCGGGCGGGCTCTCTGCTCACCGAACTGGAGGAGACCGCCGCGGCGATCGCCTCGGGCGGCGAGCGACCCCGTGGACGCCTGCGGATCAGCGCCCCCTTGCTATTTTCCCAGACCGTGATGGGAAAGCTCGCAGCGAGCTTCGCCCTTAGATACCCGGAGGTCCGGCTGGAGGTCACGACGGAGGACCGAGCCGTCGACATGATCGAGGAGGGCTACGACCTTGTGATCCGGGTGAACCCGGATCCGGACGAGCGCCTCATAGGCCGTGCGTTCCTGCGCGACCGACTGGTCGTGGTGGCAGCCCACGACCTTGCTAGGCCGATCGAAGGCACGACCGTTCCGGTCGTCGTGCGGGGAGGCGACCGCCCGGCTTGGCAGGTGAGGACGCCGACCGGCCATGCAACGATCGCGGTCGAGCCGGTCCTCGGCTTGGCATCGCTCATCATGGTTCGCGACGCGGTGCGCGCAGGAGTCGGGGCCGGACGCTTGCCCGTGTCGCTCGTAAGCCGCGATCTTGCGGAGGGCACGTTGGTACACTGGGGCGACGTGGACGCACCGGACATCGCGCTGTGGGTCCTCTACCCGACGCGCCGACTGCTCAGCGCGCGCGTCTTGGCCTTCCTCGACCATCTGAAGCAGGCGTTTCCGAACGGGACACCGGACGAGCTGTCATCCTACGCCAGGTGATGACGCCCTCGATTCGGGGCCGTGTGATTGCGGAACTGCTGGCCGCCCGTCGTCCTTTGAACGTCCGCTTCCGGAGCGCCTGGGCCACGTCCCCAACGACTGCGGTGGGTCGCAAGCCGAATGGCGGCTTGGGGTGGATTTTTGCCGGTCCGCTTCCGAGCGACTTGGGCATCGAAGCGGACACTGCCTCGTTGCCCACATACGCCCAAGAGCAAGCCCCTCTTGCCGTTTTTGAAATCCGGACGTAGCATCTCTTTGGCCTCGGGATAGGCCAACGGTCCGCGTAAAGGGCTTAGCCCATTCGACTCCTTCGATCACAACCTGACTTCCTGCCCAAGAACGCGGACGATGGGCATAGAGGAAGGAAGGCTTCTATGACCGCATCGATCCGGTCGAGCGCCACACTCACGCGCGATCTCCCAAATAGCCCCAACCTTGAGCATTTACGCAACCAAGCGAAGGCGCGGCTTAAAGCGCTTCGGGCTGTCGATCCGACCGCAAAATTAGCTGAAGCTCAGCTAGAGGTCGCGAGGAGCTATGGGTATCGAAGCTGGCGTCAGCTTCATGCAGAACTCATCAAGTCTACACAAATGCCGGAACTTGAATCAGACGCAGATAAGGTAGAACGGCTGCGCATTGATCAAGCTCGTCAACGCAAAGAGATGAAAGTCAATCATGATATACTGAAGAAATATGTTGGATACTATGAGCTTAATGAACGGCAGATATTTACGATCCAGATTGATGATGGTGAACTCATAGCGCGTCTCACGGGGCAAATGTTTCTATCTCTAGTGCCCGAGAGCCGAGTCAAATTTTTCTACAGAAACTCCCGCATCCAGGCGCAAATAACTTTCATATCTGATGATACTGGCAAAGTGAACGCGCTGATTTTACACCAACATGGACTTGAACAGATTTCACGTCGAGTTGGGCAAGATCGATTAGATGCAGTCGAACGGCCCCGTACTGACCATCGACTTTCGAACAAGCCGTGGCCAGGAAGTCAAAGCGCACTGGAACGAATGATCGAAGCTACTCGCAAGGGCAATACTGATTGCGGATTTATGACAGATGCGCTAGAAAGAGTCTACAAAGAACAGCTTCGAGACAACATGAGAACAATTAGAGGCTGGGGAGGTTTGACCAAGGTCGAATTTAAGGGCGTATCCAGTGTCGATGATTGTGACGTCTACGAAGTTGATTTTGCTGGAGCACAAACGGAGTGGCGAATAATTCTTGATGGTGCTGGCAGGATAGAAAGCGCTAGCTTCCGAATATTGCCCTGACGCACGCAATGCGATGGGGAACCCTACTCCCCATCGCCCTTGGTGCGGCGAAACTCATATACAAGATTATCCTGCCATCGTGGTGCACGCCAATCTCTAACAACAGCCTAGACGTAGTCGATCCTTGAGAAATCCCTAGAAACCCTGTGCCGTCAATTATGGGTCGCGAGCCAAATGACGGCTTGAGGTGATTTATTGGCTGTCTGTTTCTGGACAGCACGTGCATCGAAGCTGCCAAAGCCGCGTAGACCGCTTATGGTCCTCCTAGGGCCTGTGACGACCAGTCTGACAACTGCCACGGTTGGGAGAGGCAATATAGCATCAGGGTCGCTCAGGGAGTGCAAGTGGCATCTGATCAAACAACCCTTCGTCCAGCCAGAGAGAGTGACGTGCCTGCGCTCGTTCGTCTTTTGCGGCGTTCGTGGCTTGTCACCTGGGCCCCCGAGCTTCCGTTCGAGGCGGTGCAAGCCTTCGCCGCTTTCGACCCCGCGCGGTTGCAGGCTGAGAATGAGTGGCAAAGCTTCATCGTCGCCGTTCGTGGTGACGTGCTGATTGGGATGATGCAAGTTGGAGACGATCAGATCACCGACCTGCACGTCGATCCCGCCTATTGGAATAAAGGTGCTGGCTCGAAGCTGCTCGTCGCGGCCGAGCGGCAGGTCGCGTGCATTCATCCGGTCGTGCGTCTGGAGGTGCGTGGGTTCAACACCCGAGCACGTGGCTTCTACGCACGCCATGGTTGGAAAGAGGTGCGCACATATTCCGGCATGGAGTGTGGAAGCCCTATCGAGAATGTGGAGATGCAGAAGCGCATCAAATCGTAGGATTTGCCGAAGACGATGCCGCCACCTTTTAAGGTCGAGTTGACCGTTCACGATCCCCAATGGTCGGCGGCAGCTCAAACGGAAGCTTCGTTTCTCCGCGCTGCGCTTGGCCCGAACCTGCTGGCCGTCCACCACGTGGGATCAACAGCCATTCCAGGCTTAAGAGCAAAGCCGATCCTCGATCTTCTACCTGTAGTTCAAAACCTTGGTGAGGTGGACCTTCAGAGACAGGAACTCGAACGGGTCGGCTACGAATGGTGGGGTGAGTTCGGGCTCCTCGGACGGCGTTACGCCACGAAGAATGAGCCGAGCACCGGGCGGCGTCTCGTTCAACTACACTGCTACGGCGTCGGCTCGCCGGACATCGACCGCCATCTCGCCCTCCGCGATTACCTTCGCCGAAATCCGCAAGTTGCCGCCTCCTACGAGGATGAGAAGGCTCGCTGCCTAGCGCTTCATCCTGACAACTCTCACGAGTATGGCGCATGCAAGAGTGCGTGGATCGACGCCGTCGAAGCCGCTGCCGTGGCTGAATGGCGAAGTTCCTGAACGATTGAAGTCCGCTTTGGAGCAGCCCAAACGGCGTTCCAGACGACCGGGTTGGGTCGTAGGCGGAACGTCCGCTTTAGGGCGAAGGGTCAGGGTCCGCTCCCCACCCTTCTCAGACCTTGCTGCACGCAGCCGTACTAGTCGGGAAAACGGTTGGATACCAGACACGTCGTTCAGGTCGCTATCGACCCTTTTCAGACGGTCATGCAGCTGTCATCGGAGGTCTGTATTCAAACAAGAGCAGACGTTTAGTGGATCTCAGGACCACCATTGGATGCTTCGATGGATCTGGATCATCCCTATTCGTCGCCTTGGACCCGGACTCTAATCCACACGAGGCATAGGCGTCGGGTCGCTCAAGTAACTGGACTGAGGTTGCCATCCACGTTGATCGAGGCGCCGGTCACGTAGCCCGCGAGGTCGGAAGCGAGGAAGCAGGCCACGTTGGCGAACTCCTCCGCCGTCCCAACGCGGCCGAGAGGGATGTTGCGCGCCATATCGGCCAGGAACGCCGAATAGGGCTGATCGTCGTTCTTGTCGGCATGGCGACGGACCCATTGGTCGCTGTCGATCAGTCCGACGTGCAGGGCATTCACGAGGATGCCGTACGGTGCGCCTTCGCCCGCGAGTACCTTGGTCAGCGCCAGCCCTGCCGCCCGCGAGACCGACGTCGGAGCCGACCCGGCCTTGGGCGCCTTGGCCGCGGTGTTGAGCACGTTGATGATCCGTCCCCAACGGCCTTCGACCATCCCGGGCCACGCCAGCCGAGCAAGTCGGATCGCCGCAAACAGCTTGAGGTCGAGGTCGGCCTGCCAGACGGCATCGGTGATCGACACGAAGGCGCCGGCCTGGGAGACGCCGGCGTTGTTCACGAGGATGTCGACGCGTCCCAGCGTTTCTATGACGTCGTGGTAGGCGCGCTCAAGCTCAGCCGCCTGCGAGACGTCGCAGGCCACGACGTGAACCCGCCCCCGCGCGATCGGCTCTACAAGCTGCCGTGCCTTCGCAAGTCCCTCCGGCCGACGTGCAAGCAAGGCGACGTCCGCGCCACTACTGGCCATGCGTGCTGCGATGGCCAAACCGAGACCCTTGCTTCCCCCGGTGATGACGGCGATGCGCCCGTTCAGCGTCACATCCATGAGTTCTCTCCCTTGGGTCGGTCGGTGTCCGGTCGCGAGTTTTCAGACTGGCACAGCGTCCCGCCTACCCGCATCGTACCGTTCTTGCGCGCTGAGCACCTCCTCCATGTGGATCTCCGCCCATACGCGCAGGGCGTCGACGGTGGAGGTGAGCGTCCGCCCCAGCGGCGTGATGCTGTACTCGACCGTGACCGGCACCGTCGCGATCGCCCTGCGGCTGACCAGCCCGTCTCGCTCCAGGCTCTTCAGGGTCTGCGACAGCATCTTCTGCGACAGGCCTTCGATCGCCCGGCGCAATTGATTGAACCGCACGGGACCGTCAGCCAGCAAACCCAGTACCAGCACCGCCCATTTATCGGCCACGCGATCCAACACCATCCGCGTTGGGCAGGCTGAGGCGTAGGGGTTCCAAGCGGGCATGGTGGTTTCTCTCGGGTAACCTGGTGCGTGACAGGTGCCTTCTTTACGCCTGCCTACTCTTGCTGCACCAGGTACCTATTCGAAACCATAGTAGGGTACCACCATGAACGTCGCTCTCATCGGAGCCACCGGCAATGCCGGTTCGCGCATCCTCGCCGAACTCACTCGGCGCGGGCACGCCGTTACCGCCATCGCGCGCAACGCGGACAAGGTTGCGGCCCTGCCAGGCGTGACCGCAAAAACGGGTGACGTCTTCGACCCGGAGGGCCTCGCGGCGCTGCTCAGGGGGCACGACGCGGTGATAAGCTCCGTGCACTTCACCGCGAGCGACCCGCGCAAGCTGATCGAGGCGGTGCGAGCCTCGGGCGCGCAGCGCTATCTCGTGGTCGGCGGTGCCGGTAGCCTGGAGGTCGCCCCGGGCCTGAAGGTGATCGACACCCCAGATTTCCCGGCCGAGTACAAGGCGGAGGCCGCGGCCGGAGGCGTGTTTCTCGACCTGCTACGCGGCGAGACCGACTTAAATTGGACGTTCCTTTCGCCGTCCGCGATGTTCGTCCCCGGTGAGCGGACCGGCCGCTTCCGCCTCGGCACGGATCAGCTCCTCGCCAACGAACAGGGCAGCAGCATCTCGTTCGAGGATTACGCCATCGCGCTCGTCGACGAACTGGAGACGCCAAAACACTCGCGTGCTCGATTTACGGTTGGCTATTGAGCGACAGTGCCCGGCGGTCCAAACGTGGCCGCCGGCTTCGGTATCGAGTGCATGCCCAGGGGCTCGATCACGCCACGTTGACGCGGGTGCGCCCTAGATCGCTCTAGCGACATCAACCAGCAACACCCCGGTCGCCAGCTTACATCGACGTCACGCAGGAGCACGTTATGGCAGACGGAATGGAGAAGAAGCCATCCCTGACGGTCGACCGCCGCGGCTTCGTCAAGTTCGCCGGCGCGGCCGCAGCGGCGGTCGGCGCACCGGCGGCTGCGTCAGTCGGTACATCGGCAGCCGCCGCGGCTCAAAGCGCCGAGACGATGCGTGCCGCGCCCCAGCCTGCGATGTCGCCCTCTTCCGACAAGAACACGTCCGACATCCTCGTCGACACACTGATCACCTGGGGGGCCACCCACGTGTTCGGCATCGTCGGCGACGGCATTAACCCGATAGTCGAGGCCCTGCGCAAGCGACAGGACAAGATCGCCTTCGTCAGCGTGCGCCACGAGGAGGCGGCCGCCTTCATGGCCGGCGGCATGGCCAAGCACGGCGGCCGGCTCGGCGTCTGTCTCGCCACAACGGGACCAGGTGCAGCGCACCTGATGAACGGCCTCTACGACGCCGCCTATGACAACGCCCCCGTGGTGGCGATCACCGGTACGACCTTCCACGATATGGAAGGGATGCGGTTCATGCAGAGCGTCGATACCGTCAAGCTGATGCAGGACGTCGCCTTGCTCGACGAGCGTATCACCGGACCGGACAACGCGTTGATGCTCGTCAACCGCGCCTGTCGCACCGCACTGGCGAACCGGGGTGTCGTCCACCTCACGATCGCAAAGGACGTACAGCAACTGACGCTCGCGGCCGACAAGGCCTCCTCGGCGAGCGCCGGCGGTCGGACCGCCTCCTCGTGGGCGCCCCCGATGGGGACGCCGCCGGTCGATCAGCTTCGGGCTGCCGCCGAGGCGATCAATGCCGGGCGGCGCATCGCCATCATGGCCGGCCAAGGTTGCGCGGGCGCCGTACCGCAGCTGCGCAAGCTCGCTGACACGCTGGGCGCACCGATCGCCAAGGCGTATCTCGCCAAGGCCCTGATGCCCGACGATGACCCGCTGACCACCGGCGGCGTCGGCCATCTCGGCACGGCGCCCTCGCAATGGGCGATGGAGAACTGCGACACGGTGCTGATTTTGGGCACGACCATGCCCTGGGTCGACTCCTACCCAAAGCCGGGCCAGGCCCGCGGGGTGCAGATCGACATCAAGGCGGACCACATCGGCTTGAAATATCCCGTCGAGGTCGGCCTCACCGGTGACATGGGCGCGACGCTCGATGCACTGCTGCCGATGCTCCAAGCCAAGACCGACCGCAGCTTCCTGACCGAAGCGCAGACGCACAAGCGCACGTGGCGCACCCTGCTCGACCAGGTCGAGGCAACTCAGAAGGGCCCGCGCCTGCGGCCACAGACGGCGGTTCGCGTACTGAGCGATCTCGCCCCGGCGAACGCGCTGTTCAGCATGGATTGCGGCGCCAACACCCACTTCGCCGCCCGTCACATCCAGATCCGGCAGGGTCAGGGTTGGACGGGCTCGGGCACACTGGTGACGATGGCCTCGGCGCTGCCGCTGGCGATCGCCGGCGCCTTCGCTCACCCGGGTCGGACCTCGATCGCGCTGGCGGGTGACGGCGGCCTGTCCATGCTGATGGCCGAGCTGTCGACGGCGGTGGTGAACCAGCTCGACGTGAAGGTGATGGTGCTCAACAACGACGCCTACGGCCAGGTGAAGGCCGAGCAACGTGAGCTGGGCGTGCCGGAGTATGGCTGTGCGCTCGGCCACATCGACTTCGCGGCCTGTGCCGAGGGGATGGGCGCGCGCGGCTTCCGGGCGGCGAGCGTGGCCGAACTGCGCCCGGCCGTGCAGGCGTGGCTGGCAGCGTCCGGGCCGGCGGTCCTTGACGTTGAGGTCGATCCCGAGGAAGAGAGCCAGCGGCCTAATAAGGTCGTGGCCTAAGAACAAGCGAAGGTTGCGAACTAGATCTTCATCTTGTCTGCTTTGAGGTACTTGCCGACATTCGAGAGTTCGGGCGCTAGGGTCCGCTCCCCACCCTTCTCGGACTTTGCCCCGGGCAGACATAGGTGTCGGGAAAACGATCGTTTATCCGACATAACATCGCGTCGGTGCCGGCCTTGCTGATGCTAACATTTGCTAACAGGCGCGGCCCCCGCCGATTAGCCCGAGGCACGAGACCACAGCATAATTGCCGAAACCTTTGCGACGCGGGCCTCCCTGCTTTCGACCTCGCCAGATCGGGCGAACAGTTCCAGGCTTACATGCCGCCCGAAAATTGCAGTGAGTTCCTTCCCCCACCGGTCCCCGAGCGCCGTGTAGTTACCGAGCGGCCAGTCGGTCCCGACCTCGCCGGAATAGTCCGGCTCGCCAGCACGACAGAAGCCTGAGCGCACCGAGCCTCCACCGTAGCTTGTACACGCTTCAAAGTGTTCTTAACGGCCGTCTTGCTCCCACTCCCAGCCATGCCGAAGCTGGGCTGTGCCTGAACCTCGGCGAGCGTAAGGGGGTCGGCGACGTGGCAGATCACGAGGCACGCCAGATAGGCGCGTCGCCGATCATCTCGTGCGGTTCGGAACTCGGCCAGCGTCGGCAGCACGATCGCTCTGACGTACTCCTGCGGCGTCATCGGCACGTTCGGGTTGTTGCTCAAACGCATTCTCTGGCCGGCGAACGTTGGGAAGCTCGCCGTATTTTGCCTGAACGCGCGCGATGCGGTCCAATGACGTTCGGATGGCGGCGCGGGTTGCTTGCAGCATTGCATCGTGCTCGGCGCGATGGGCCCTAACTCGATCAATGAGCATCTGGGTCTTTCGCAACGCGCGCTCTTCCAGCGGATGCATGCCGGCCCTCTCAATACCCAGAACCGCGGAACGTTAGCGTGCGCCCGCTGCTTCCCTTGGTTCGCAAATATCGAACTGTTGCCCTCGCTGCAAACTACGCAGTTCCGTCAACACGGCTTACATCATTTGGCGGTCCTGTTGCGACGTCGGGCAGATCACGATGGATTCCGTCGCCATGCTCAGCAAAATCGAAGCATAAATGATCTTCATATAGCAAATAACGGTTTTATTATAGTACGTCTATAATATAATATATCTGAATTTCAAACATTCCACGACTGCATAGCATTCGATTTCTAATAGGTAGGACAAATCAACGATCTCGCTTCATTCGACGGTCTTGCCTATAATCGCAATATGAACGATTCAACTATGCATGCGGCCCATCTTAATTCAAAATATTAACAGTTGCACGGCCGTTAAACAATCCTTAAACATCCAGGCGTTGCTTGACGGAAGCAATAATAATTCGAAAAATACCCTTATGTGGAGGTTCAATCTATGTCGTTCCGTGCTCTCCTCGCCGCTGGTGTTGTTTCCCTGATTGCGGATCGCTTGGCAGCCCGGATCGAGGTTTGGCTTTCTGGGCCGCTTTCTCGCTAAAATGCGAGGAACCCCACGGAGGCAATCTGGTCCGCGTCGTGGAGGTCTCAGCGCACCGCGATCCGCGGGCCGCGCTCGGATATCACCTAGGCTGCGCCGAGCCGCTTGGCCGGCGCCCAACGAGCATCTACGCCTAGGCCATAGCCGGCCGCGAACGCATCAGCTGGCATCGGCTTACCGAATAGGTAGCCTTGCCCTTCCTGACAGCCCTCAGTGCGCAGGCAGGCATGCTCGGCCTCGGTCTCGATGCCTTCAGCAATGACCGACAGCCCGAACCCGAGCCCAAGCTGCAGGATCGCACGGACGATCGTCACGTCGTGATGCGAGGCGAGCATACCGGTCACGAACGAGCGGTCGATCTTCAGCCGCGTCAGTGGAAAGCGCTTCAGAAGGCTGAGGGAGGCGTAGCCCGTCCCATAGTCGTCGAACGCGATGCCGACCCCAGTCTCGCGGAGGCTGTGCAATGTCGCGATCAGTTCGATCTCCTGGCGCAGCACGATGTTTTCGGTGATCTCTAACTCCAGGGAGGCGGCGGGCAGTCCGGTGTCGCTCAAGGTGGCGCGGACCGTCTCGGTAAGGTCGCCCCTTTGGAACTGAGCGCTGCACAGGTTGACCCCCATACGGAAGTCCAGTGCTCCCGCGGAACGCCATGCTTCTGCCTGGGTACAAGCTGTGTGCAGGACCCAGTCGCCGACCTGAGCAGCGTAGCGACTGCTATCGAGCACGTCGATGAACGCAGCTGGTGCAAGCAGGCCGCGGTCAGGGTGCTCCCAGCGGATCAACGCTTCCGCTCCGACCAGGACGCCATCGCTTAGGCGCACTTGCGGCTGGTAGAACAGCACGAACTCGCCACGCTCGACCGCTCGACCCAACTCGTCCCGGCAAACACGAGCACGCTGCGCCTGGTGTCGTAGGACGGGGCTGAACAGCCGATGGCAATGTCGGCCGTCGCCTTTGGCTTGGTACAATGCGAGATCAGCGCAGCCAAGGAGTTCGCCGGCATTATCGCCATGCGAAGGCGCCATGGCGATGCCAAGGCTCGCGCTCAGCCTGAGCGTCTGTCCGTCATACTCCACCGGTTCGGCGACGGCTGCGATGATGGTACCCGCCACCTCGGCAGCGCGGAGTGGATCGCCGATATCGGGTAGGAGGACAACGAACTCGTCGCCGCCAAGCCGGGAAACCGTGTCGATCGAACGGACACAGGCGAGAATACGGGTCGCCATCACTCTGAGGACAGCGTCGCCGGCACCATGGCCGTAGCTGTCGTTGACCTCCTTGAAGCCGTCAAGATCGAGCATTAGCACGGATACAGGTCGGCCCACGGTGGCGATCTCATCCAGCCGCTCGCGTAAGACGGAGCGGTTGGGCAGTTCGGTCAGTGGATCGAGATGTGCAAGGCGGAACAAGCGCTCCTCGTTGGCGCGTCGCTCACGGATATCACGCACGATCGAACCGAAAGCCGCGCGCCCTTCCTCCTGCCACTTCGACAGCGACAGCTCGATTGGGAATTCGGTCCCATCCTTATGACGGGCTGGCAGCTCGATGGTCTTGCCAACGAGCCTAGGTTTGCCCCCGTTGGCGACCCGGTGCAGGCCGCCACCATGACCCCCGCGCATGCGCTCGGGGACGATCAGGTCGATCGACTGTCCGATCGCCTCGGTGCTCTCATGGCCGAATATCTGTTCGGCGGCAGCATTCCAGAAAGTGATGCGACTGCTGGCGTCAGCACAGATGATGCCGTCCGGGGAGGTCGATGCGATCTGCTCGAAACGTGATTGGCTTGCACGCTGCGCAACCTCCAACCGGCGCAACTCCATGCGATCGACGGTGAGGTCGGCGAGTTGGCGTAGTGTCTCCCGATCGGCGTCGGAGAAGGCGTTGCGTGTCCGTGTATCTGCTAGACAGAGCGTACCGATGGCATGTCCCGCGGGCGTGCGCAGCGGAATGCCGGCGTAGAAGCGGATCTGCGATGGCCCTGTAACGAAGGGATTGTTGTGGAAGCGCGGATCAAGAGTGGTGTCGAGGACAACGAGAGCCTCGGCCTGCATGATGGTATGCGAGCAAATCGCGATTTCGCGGTCGGTCTCGCATGAGGCGACGCCCACCTTGGCATGGAACACCTGCCTATCGCGATCGATCAGGGAGACAACAGCGATCGGCACTTCGAACAACCGGGCAGCAAGGGCAACGATCTGCGTGAAGCCTGGCGCCGGGGCCGAATTGACAAGGTCATATTCAGCGAGTGCAGCGACTCGTGTGTCTTCAACGATAAGGCTTGGAGTAGGTCTCACGATTACAACCAGTAGTTTTCTTAATATGAGAACCTACGGATGGATTATTAACATCCCACTTATCAAAGGCGCCTTTAGGCTATAGCTGAAAATCGCAACCCACCACCTCATACCGCCGTCATATGTCGCACCACCCACTCGTCCGCCGTCAGTTCCAGGCCGGTAACGCAGAGCACGCCGTTCGTGACGACGCCGAAGCCATCGGCGAGCGGGGCAAGCGACTGCCCTCCTACCCCCAGCCCTCTCAGTCCCTGATTTCGCGGAGCGCCCGCAAATGCTCGCCGGCCCGGTTTGTCTCGGCATCGTGCGCCCTGATCCAGGCATTAGCGTCATCGGACGGGTCTGCACGGATCGCGTTCATCAGACCGGATAGGCATAGCTGCGCCCGGCCTAGATGATGGAGCACGGCAAGCCGCTCGGCTTCGACGCGCGGGATCAGACCAGCGTCAGCGTAGGTCAGATGGTCGGAAATCAGACACAAAAGGGTCTAGGACATATGTCTTGATTGGATCGCGGGTGGAACGTCCGCTTCCGGATCGAAGATCAAGGTCCGGTAGCTACCCTTCTCGGACCTTGCTGCATGCAGCCGTACGCGTCGGGAAAACGGTCGTTTTCTGACTGCTGTGCAGCGACTCGCAGTTTGGCGCTGACCGCCGACACCGCAAGCTCTCGTTTTTTCAGCTCGAGGGCCATTCAGTTCAGCCCTTCCAGCCGCTCCTCGACGGTGCGCCCGGCCGCCGTGATCGGATCCAGCCTCCAAACACCAGAGCACGAGCCAGCAGGCGGTGTTGCACCAGCGTCCGGAGAGACGCGTACCAGCGGCCAAGCGATCAGATCGTCTCGCCCGTCGTGGACAGGTGCGCACGGGCGCGTGCGCCGGCGAGGTAGCGCCCGATCAGCGCCGCGTAGATGTCGGGTTTCAAGCCGCGCACGCCCAAAGCGTGCACGATTACCTGACGACGGCGTCGGCTCACCCCAGCCCGCGAGAGCAGGCCGATCGCCCGCGGCAGTGGAGCATCTTTCGCGAGCGCCAACGTCAGGGTGACACGCTTGCCGTAGCTCACTTGGAAGTCCGCTACGTCTCGCCACGCCACTGCGCCGTCGAGGAGGGGGGAGCGGAGCGTCTCGGGCGTCAGCACCAGCAGGGGCGAGCGGCCGCGCCGGTGGACCAACGTCGCGTAGAGGGCCGCCCCGATGACACCCGCGACCACGACGGCGATTAGGATCTGCTGCGCGAATGCGTCGTGGGTGATCCCAACGGCCCGCGGGTACAGGACGAAGGCTGCCCCCGCGGCCGCGAACAGTACGGCGAGCACGCCCATCGTCCAGATCATCGGCGCGCCGTTCTCGTAGACCAGCGTCTCTTCGGTCGGCACTGCCGCGGCGGTCA
>NZ_JAKSYF010000042.1:0-67147 GCF_022829745.1 Methylobacterium sp. E-016 | reverse complement strand
GCTCTACGGCGCCGGGCTCGGCGCCTACCACGCCGGCGCGGAGTGGGGGTTCTGGCCGGGCCCGACCGATTGCGGCGGCGGAACCGGCGCGAACCCGGCAGCCGTCGGCGATTTTCTGAACGCGTTGCAGACGACGAAGGTCGTCGACTGCTCGACCGCGGCGATGCGGGTGCTCGGCGTCTCGCTCGCCGGTTGGAACGCGGTCATCGCCTTCGTGCTCGCCGGCATCGCCGGCACGGCCGCAGCGAAGCCCTGAGCGACCCGACGCGATCGCTTCCGAACGCCCGGCCGCGTCGACCGCGCGATCGATCAGTTGCGATCGTCGGGCATCGGCGGCAGGGGCGCGACGTCGATGCCCTCGTCGATCAGGGCGCGGGCCTCGTCCGGGCTGGCCTGCCCGTAGATCGCGCGCTCCCGCGTCTCGCCGTAATGGATCTTGCGCGCTTCCTCCGGGAACCGCGTCCCGACATGCTCGGCCGATGCGACGACGTGCTCGCGCAGGCTCCGCAGCATCTCGCGGATGCGCCGCTCCGGCTCGGCGATCATCGGCACCGGGGCGGGTGCGACGGGCACGGGCAGATCCGCGTCCGCGCCGCCCACCGGGCGCCCGCGGTCGGTGCGGGCGAGGCTCGGCGCCATCAGGCCCTTCACCACCCGCGACGTGTCGCAGACCGGGCAGGTCACGAGGCCGCGCGCCGCCTGCGCGTCGAAGGACTCGGACGAGGGAAACCAGCTCTCGAAGCCGTGCCCGGCCTCGCAGACGAGACTGTACCGGATCATGCCGTCACGACGGGGCGGTTCCTGGGGAGCCGACCCGCTCGACCGTGAACGGGCGCCCATGTTGCAGCGAGGGGATTCGCGCGCGCGCATCCGCGACCGCGGAAAGGTCGATCTCGGCCAGGATCACGCCGGGTTCGGCGCCGCCGGCATCGGCCAGCACCCGGCCCCACGGATCGACGATGAGCGAATGCCCGTAGGTCTCGCGACCGTCCTCGTGCGTCCCGCCCTGGCCGGCCGAGATCATGAACGACCCGGTCTCGATCGCGCGCGCCCGGTGTAGCACGTGCCAATGCGCCTCGCCGGTCTGCCGGGTGAAGCACGCCGGCGCCGTCAGCACCGAGGCGCCGGCCTCGGCGAGCGCCCGGTAGAGGGCGGGGAAGCGGATGTCGTAGCAGATGCCGAGCCCGATCTCGGCCCACGGCGTCGGCGCGACGACGGCGCAGGCGCCGCCGGTATAGGTCGAGGATTCCCGCCAGCGCTCGCCGCTCGGCAGGTCGACGTCGAACAGGTGCAGCTTGTCGTAGGCCGCGACGATCGCGCCGTCCGCACCGATCAGGAAGGCGCGGTTGGCGATCTTCTCGCCGGCGCGGATCGCGAGGGAGCCGATCTGCACCACCGTCCCGGTCTCGCGCGCCGCGTCGCGAAGTGCGGCCAGCGTCTCGTCCTCGTCCTGCCCGCGCACCACCGCGAAGAGCCGTGCGCGGTCGCGCTCGACCAGCGAGGTCATCTCCGGGGTCTGGACGAACTGCGCGCCGCGCGATGCCGCCTCCCGCACGCCGGCCACCGCCGCGTCGCGGTTCGCGCCCGGGTCGCGACCCGAGCGCATCTGCACGCAGGCGGCGACGAAGCGGGTCTCAGGCATTCGCGGAGGCCTTCAGCAGCGCATCGAGCTTGCCGGCCTTGTCGAGGGCGTAGAGGTCGTCGCAGCCGCCGACATGGGTCTCGCCGACGAAGATCTGCGGCACGCTGGTGCGTCCGCCCGCGCGCGCCATCATGGTGGCGCGCTCGGGGGGCGTCTTCTCGACGTCGATTTCACGGAATGCGACGCCCTTCTCCTTGAGCAGGCTCTTGGCCGCCGAGCAGTAGGGGCACCACGCCGTCGTGTAGATCGTAACCGGATTCATGGGCGTGTTCGCGTCCCGCGGATGACACGACCATATAGGGGTCGGCGGTCCCGATCGCCTATGGCCGGAACGTCACGCCGGCCGCCTCAAGCGGCGAGCAGCTTCTCGACCTCGTTGACCAGATCGCGCAGGTGGAACGGCTTCGACAGGACCTTCGCGTCCTTGGGAGCCTTCGAATCCGGGTTGAGCGCCACGGCGGCGAAGCCCGTAATGAACATCACCTTGATGTCCGGGTCGAGCTCGGTCGCCCGGCGGGCGAGCTCGATCCCGTCCATCTCCGGCATCACGATGTCGGTCAGCAGCAGCTCGAACGGCTCTTCGCGCAGGCGATTGTAGGCCGACAGGCCGTTGTCGAACGACAGCACGTCGAAGCCGGCATTCTGCAACGCCTTGGCCAGGAACCGGCGCATGTCGTTGTCGTCTTCCGCCAAGAGAATTTTCATCGGACGGTTCCGGACCCTCGAATCGCAACGTTCTTTTCATAAAGGGAGCCAACGGTAAACAAGACGTTAGGATTTGCCGCCCCTGCGAGGTGACAGGCCGCACCGCGCGGCCATGCCGGAGCCCGCCGGCACGGTAGACAGGCCGCCGCCGCCGCCCCACAGTGCGGCCCTGACGTTGGCCGTTCCCATTCCCGACGGTGCGCCTCCCCGCCGATGACGCTCCCCTTTCCGCATCAGACAGACGCCTTCGGCTTCTCGCCCGCCTTCGCCGTGGACGAGCCGACGCGGCACACGCTGCCGTTCGTGTTCAACACCGGCCATTCCGGGTCGGTCTACCCGGACAGCTTCCTGAAGGCCTCGCGGCTCGACGCGCTGTCGCTGCGCCGGTCGGAGGACGCGCATGTCGACCGGCTGTTCGCCCAGGTGGTCGAGCTCGGCGCGCCGCTGCTGCGCTGCAATTTCCCGCGCGCCTATCTCGACGTGAACCGCGAGCCCTACGAGCTCGACCCGCGGATGTTCGAGGGCCGCCTGCCGCCCTTCGCCAACACGCGCTCGATGCGCGTCGCCGGCGGCCTCGGCACGGTGCCGCGCGTCGTCTCGGACGGGCAGGAGATCTATGCCGCGCGCATGCCGGTGGACGAGGCGGTGGCGCGCATCGACGGGCTGTACAAGCCGTATCATCGGGCTTTGCGCGGCTTGATCCTGCGCACGGTGCGGGAATTCGGGCGCTGCATGCTGATCGACTGCCACTCGATGCCGTCGTCGAGCCTGGGGCGCGATCACGATGCGCGGGCGGACTTCGTGCTCGGCGACCGCTTCGGCACCGCCTGCGACCCGGCGCTGATCGACGCTTTCGAGGCGGCCTTCCGCGCCCGCGGTTACAAGGTGGTACGCAATAAGCCCTATGCCGGGGGCTTCATCACCGAGCATTATGGCGAGCCGAACATCGGCCGGCACGCGCTGCAGATCGAAATCAACCGTGCCCTCTACATGAACGAGGCGAGCCTCGCGATCACGCCCGGCTTCTTCGACTTGGCCAAGGCGCTCGGCGAGGCGATCGTCGAGGTCGCCGACGACCTCGGCTCGGAGACGCCGATCGGCATCGCCGCCGAATAGGTCGATAACGGCCCCTCGTCGGATCGGGCGCAGGGCGCCGCAGGTCCTTCCGAGGTTGCCGGTCGTTCTCCGGCAATCCTCGCCCGCGAGCGGGCAAGACCGATCAGCCCGTCCCCGTCATCCCGGGGCCGCGCAGCGGAACCCGGGATCCAGAGACGACGACGGCAGGATCGAGTACGGCCTGCGGTTCCGGATCCCCGGATCCGCCTTCGGCGCCCCGGGATGACGAGGAGCGTGCAGAACCGTGGTTGCGTGAAACCGATGACCCCGGGCCCGACCACACACGGCGGGCAGTCCTGCGACCAAGAAAAAAGGCCACCCCCGAAGGAGCGGCCCGAAGTCTAGGGAGGAAACGCCCAAGAAGGGCTGCCGGACCGCGACGCCATCGCGATCCCGCAATGCACAAAGTAAATTGCGGCGCACAAAACGCAAGCGGAATACCCCTACCGGTTGCGCATACCCCGCCCGCTCCGGCTGCACGTCCGCAGCCGCCTAACCGTCCGCCAGAAGCTTCGCGATCTCGGCCTTGAGCGGGCCGGCCAGGTCCTTCCGGTCGAGCGCGTAGGCGATGTTGGCGGTGAGGAAGCCGAGCTTGGAGCCGGTGTCGTAGGTGCGGCCTTCGTAGTGCATGCCGAAGAAGTCCTGCTCGGCCATCAGCTTGATCATCGCGTCGGTGAGCTGGATCTCGCCGCCCGCGCCCTTCTCGCCATGCTCGAGGATGCCGAAGATCTCCGGCTGGAGGATGTAGCGGCCCGAGATGATGAAGTTCGAAGGCGCGGTGCCCTGCTTCGGCTTCTCGACCATGCCGGTGACCTCGAAGGTCTGGCCGAAGGTCTCGCCGACGCTGACGATGCCGTACTGATGCGTCTCCTCCGGCGCGACCTCCTCGACGGCGACGACGTTGCCGCCGTGGCGCTCGTAGGCGGCGAGCATCTGGCCCATGCAGCCGCGGCTGAGCATGTCCGGCAGCAGCACGGCGAAGGGCTCGTCGCCGACGATCTCGCGGGCGCACCACACCGCGTGGCCGAGGCCGAGCGGCGCCTGCTGACGGGTGAAGCTGGTCTGGCCGGCGGCCGGCAGGTCGCGCTTCAGCTCCTCGTAGGCCGCGGTCTTGCCGCGCTCCTGCAGCATCCGGTCGAGCTCGAACGCGATGTCGAAATGGTCCTCGATCACCGCCTTTCCGCGGCCGGTGACGAAGATGAAGTGCTCGATGCCGGCTTCCCGCGCCTCGTCGACCACGTGCTGGACGACCGGCCGGTCGACCACCGTCAGCATCTCTTTCGGGACGGCCTTGGTGGCCGGCAGGAAGCGGGTGCCGAGGCCCGCGACGGGGAGGACGGCCTTTCGGATCGGTTTCATCGAGCAAAAACCCAAACGTGGGAGTTGGACGGGCCGGGCGTTCCGGGCAACACTAGCACGGCAAGCGGACGGCTTCGCGCCGTAGCGCGGCACGATTGAGCATTATCGGTTAAAAGCAAGCTTCCGCTTGCTGGTTGGCGCGGTTTCTTTCAGGGGCAACGATGGCGGTTCTGGTCACGGGTGGTGCCGGTTATATCGGCAGTCACATGGTTCTCGCCCTGCAGGATGCCGGGCGGGAGGAGACGGTCGTCCTCGACGACCTCTCCACCGGGTTCGACTGGGCCCTGCCGCCGGAGGTGAAGCTCGTGCGCGGCGACGTCGGCGACCCCGGCCTCGTCACCGAGACGATCCTGCAGAACCGCGTCGATGCGATCGCCCATTTCGCCGCCCGCATCGTCGTGCCGGACTCGGTCGCCGACCCGCTGCACTACTACCTCGCCAACACGGTGAAGACGCGCGCGCTGATCGAGACCGCGGTGCGCACCGGCGTGAAGCACATCATCTTCTCCTCGACCGCCGCGGTCTACGGCGAGCCGGAGACCGTGCCGGTGCCGGAGGACCTCGCGACCAACCCGATCAACCCCTACGGCCGCTCGAAGCTGATGAGCGAGTGGATGATCCGCGACGCGGCGGCCGCGCACGGCTTCAGCTACGTCATCCTGCGCTACTTCAACGTCGCCGGTGCCGACCCGCGCGGGCGCACCGGGCAGTCCACGCCGAACGCCACCCACCTGATCAAGGTCGCGACGCAGGCGGCCCTCGGCCAGCGCCCGCATCTCGAGGTGTTCGGCACCGACTACCCGACGCCGGACGGATCGTGCCTGCGCGACTACATCCAGGTCTCCGACCTCGCCGAGGCGCACCGTGTCGCCCTCGACCACCTGCGCGCCGGCGGCGAGAGCCTGACGCTGAATTGCGGCTACGGCAACGGCTATTCGGTGCTCGAGGTGATCGAGACGGTGAAGCGCGTCTCCGGTCGCGACTTCCCGGTGCGCCTCTCGCCCCGCCGCCCCGGCGATCCGGCGCGGATCGTCGCCGAGGCGTCGCGGATCCGCGAGCAGCTCGGCTGGCGCCCGAAGCACGACGACCTCGACGCGATCGTGCGCCAGGCGCTCGACTGGGAAGACGCCCTGCCCAAGCGCAACCGGCACTGAGGCCGTGCGCCCGATCCGCGCCGCGCTCCTGGCCCTCTGCCTCTCCGCCGCTCCGGGCGGCTCCCTCGCCGAGCCTGCCGCCGTCGGGCAAGCCGGCCGGGTGGACACGTTTGCCGGCTTCGTCGCGGCTCTCCGCGCTGATGCGCTCGCGAAGGGCATCGCGCCGGCGACCTTCGATGCGGCGTTCCGCGGCGTCGTGCCCGACCCCGCGGTGCTCGCCCGCACCAAGGGGCAGAGCGAGTTCGCGCGGCCGGTGTGGGACTATCTCGTCGGGGCGGTCTCGCCGGCGCGGATCGCCCGCGGCCGGGCCCGTGGAGCGGCGCTCGGGCCGACCCTCCCGGCGATCGAGGCGCGCTACGGCGTTCCGGCCTCGGTGCTCCTCGCGATCTGGGGCATCGAGTCGGATTTCGGCGCGAGCGGCGGTTCGGTGCCGACGATCCGCGCGCTGGCGACGCTCGCCGCCGCCCGGCACCGCGGCACGCTGTTTCGCGACGAGTTGCTCGCCGCCCTCGCGATTCAGCAGCGCGGGGACGTCGCGCCGGACCGGATGCTCGGCAGCTGGGCCGGCGCGATGGGACAGGTGCAGTTCCTGCCCTCGACGTTCCTGGCGCACGCGGTCGACTTCGACGGGGACGGCCGCAGCGACATCTGGGCGAGCGACGCCGATTCCCTCGCCTCGATCGCCGCCTACCTTAAGGACCTCGGCTGGAATCCCGCGATCGCGTGGGGCTACGCCGTCCGCCTGCCCGAGGGCTTCGACCTGACGCGCTACGCCGCGGACCTGCCTGAATTCTCGCGCCGCGGCGTCAGCCGGATCGATGGCGGCCCGTTGCCGGACAAGGGCGGAGCGTCCGTGTTCCTGCCCGGCGGCGCCGGCGGGCCGGCCTTCCTGATCACCGACAACTTCGAGGTGATCCGCGGCTACAACACCTCGGATTCCTACGCGCTGGCGGTCGGCCATCTCGCCGACCGCCTGGCCGGCGGGCCGCCCCTCGTCGCACCCTGGCCGAGCGCGGCGTCCCGCCTCGACAAGGCCGGCCTTCAGGCCTTGCAGACGGGCCTCGCCGCGCAGGGCCTCTATGCCGGCGAGGCCGACGGCCGCGCCGGGCCGAAGCTGCGCGAGGCGATCCGGCGCTACCAGATCCGCGAAGGCCTGACCGCCGACGGCTACGCCACGCCCGCCCTGCGCGACCGTCTCGCGGGCCGGATCGACGCCAGGCCGCGCTGAGGCCGACCCGTCGAGGCCCGGACCTCGCGCCGCACGGCGGCGGCGTTCCGCCGGGCCTCAGGGATTCCGGTCTATGCGATCCGGCATGACAGCCGTCCTAAACGTCCGTAGCGCCGTCCTGGACACAGGAGGAGGCTCCGATGATCGGGCGTTTTATGAGGGGCGCCCGCGTGTTGCATCGTCGACCGCGCTTCGCGCGAGCCGGCATCCACCTCGCCTGAAGGCGCTCTCAAGACACGTCCGATCCGAGCGGGCATGACGTCGAACCGTCCGGCGATGCCGGCCGCCAAGGGCGCGGCATCATCGATCGCCGGCCCCGACGGCGCGTCGGCTCGAGATCCACACGATCAGGCGCCACGCCGATCCCTGGTCAAGATCACCCCCGTCATGCCGTCGAGGGTCCCGATGAAATCGATGCCGGCGCCTTCCAGGGCTCGACGCATCGCCGAGCGGGTTCGCGGCTGCACCGTCCCGACCTCCTCCTCCAGGCGCCGGATGCTCGAGACCGAGACGCCGGCGGCCCGAGCCAGATCCACGACGGACCAGCGCAGCATCGCGCGGGCTCCGCGCACGAGCGTCCCGGTGATCTCAGGCGACGAGAATCGACCGCTGGGCGGCATCTTCTGCATGATCCCGATCCACTCGCGCACCGAACCATCGGCATCGTGGAGGGGTATGGTGTGGTTGCTGTACCAATGGACCGTGCCGTCCGCGCAGAGAACGCGGTGATCCGCCTCGTAAGGCGTGCCGTGCTCCATCGCCGTTCGCCATGCCGTCTCGATCCGTGCCCGATCCTCCGGGTGGATCGCGGCGAGCCAACCGTCGCCCTGCATCTCCGGGCCCGTCTGCCCGGTCAGGACCTGCCATGTCGGGCTTGGCCGCGCCTTCCCGTCCGGAGCCGTCGTCCAGACCACGGCCGCGATGGCATGAACGAGGCCGCGATAGCGTGCGGTGCTCTGCTCGGCGAGCAGACGCGCCTCGTGCGGGCCGGTCACGTCGAAGGCGATGCCCTCGGCACGCATCGGCCGATGGGCGTCGTCGAGAACGATCTGGGCCTTGACCGAAACCCAGCGCACGGTGTGGTCGGGACGCACAAGCCGGACCGTGCGGTCGATCGCCCGGCCGCTGTAGAGCATGTCGAACAGCTCGCCGAGGGCTTCGCGATCGTCCGGGTGGAGAAGTCGGTCGAGCAGGCCGAGGAGGCTCTCGTCCGAAGGCAGGCCGGTGATGTGGGCGAGACCCAGCGAGCCGCTCATTTCGCCGGTCCGCAGGTTGAGGGACCAGACGCCGACCTGGCCGGTCGCCTCGAGAAGGTTGAGCAACTGGTAGGAGGATGCATGGCGTCGGGCGGGCATCGCCCGACTTGGCCAGACGCTCCGTCGGAACGCAACGTCGAGCCGGGGCGAAAGAGTGCAGATCGCTCTTTTATTCATCGCTCGAAGTCGAACCGAGCGGTTTGCGCTCTCGGACGGTGTCGTTCGCAAGCCGGAAACGCGCATTGTGAGACGTGTGGTCAATCATGCATCCATGAAACTCTCCTATCTTCCGAGACGTCCGTGATGGTCGTCGCGATGTCGCGTCGTAGGTCTGTCGTCCGGATTGTTGATGTTCTCAAGAATTCGGGGGATTTGTCATCATGCGTTGGACGATCGGAAAGAAACTTGGTGCTTCGGGCGTGATCGGAGTCCTGCTCGCCACGGCCCTCGTCATGAACCAGTGGATCAGCGCCCAGCATATCATCGACGCCAACGCCGCGGCCGGACGCGAGCAGATCATCCTTGCAGGCATCCAGCAGACCCGCCTCTCGCACGCGGAGCTTCAAGCGGCGGTCGGCGACATCCGCACCGCGGAAACCGCCGAGCAGGTCGCCCGCGTCGCCGAGCGCATCCGCGCCGGCAAGGCTACCGGCGCAGCGGCGCTCGACGAGCCGATCCGGATCGCGCTGATCCCGGGCGTTCTTCAGGACCTTCGGACGAATCTCGTCACCTATGCCGACCTCGCGGCATCGCTGGCCGACGTCATCCGCTTCGAGAATGGCGCGCGGTCCGTCGACGGGAACAGGCTGTCGCGGATCGTCGCCGAGCAGCAGCGCGTGAACACGCTGTTGAACGAGGCGGGAACGGAATCGGTCGCCAATGCCCAGCGCTTCGCGGACGAGGCGCGGCGGAACACGGTCGCGACCGCCGAGTCCGCCAACCGGATCGGGCTCGCCATCGGCGGCACCGTCGTCCTCGTCCTGATCGGCTCGGCCGTGTTCTCGGCCCTCATGATCGGCCGCCCGATCCGCCAGCTCGCCGCCTGCGTGAGCGCCATCGCGCGGGGCGACACGGCGGCCGAGGTGCCCGCGACCCGGCGCGGCGACGAGCTGGGGGCGATGGCCGTCTCGGTGCAGGTGTTCAAGGAGAACTTGATCCGCACGGAGGCCTTGGAGGAGGAGATGTCCCAGGGGCGGCTGGCGGCGGAGCGGCAGCGCCAGGCCGGGATGCGGCAGATGGCCGACGCCTTTGAAGCGGCCGTCGGCGGCATCGTCGGGCAGGTCTCGTCGGCGGCCACCGAGTTGCAGGCGACGGCCCAGCAGATGACCGCGACCGCCGGCGACACGGCGGCGCAGTCGGGCACCGTGGCAGCGGCGGCCACGCAGGCGGCGGACAACGTGAGCACGGTGGCCATCGCTGCCGAGCAACTCGGATCCTCGGTGCAGGAGATCGGACGGCAGATGTCCAGCTCGTCCGAGCTGGCGCGAGCCGCCGTGGTGGACGCCGATCAGACGGCGCGGCTTGTGCAGGAGCTCAGCCACGCCGCCGAGCAGATCGGGGCCATGGTCGGGATGATCTCCAACATCGCCTCGCAGACCAACCTGCTCGCTCTGAACGCCACGATCGAGGCCGCGCGTGCCGGTGAGGCTGGCCGCGGCTTCGCGGTCGTCGCGACGGAGGTGAAGGAGTTGGCCGGCCAGACGGCCAAGGCCACCGAGGAGATCAGCCAGCGCATCGGGCACGTGCAACACGTGACCGATCAGGCCGTGAGCGCGATCGGCGGCATCACGACCCGGATCCGCGAGATCAACGCGGTGGCCGCGACGATCGCGGCGGCCGTCGAGGAGCAGGGAGCGGCGACCCAGGAGATCGTGCGCAACGTTGCGCAGGCCTCGGCCGGTGCGAGCGAGGTCACGGCCCACATCGCGGGCGTGGCGCGCGCGTCGGAGGACACGGGCGCTGCCGCGACCCAGGTCCTGGCGTCGAGTTCCGAGCTGTCGCGCCAATCCGAACGCCTCGGCGCAGAGGTCGCGCACTTCCTGGCCACCGTCCGCGCCGCCTGAAACCCCGTCGACGCGTTCGTCGGCCCGTTTCCCTCATCCTCGCGGTGCCGCTTCGGCGGCTGCGAAGGATGAGGGGGACGAACGATCGTCGGAAGACCGACGCTTTCAGGGTCGAATGGCCGCCCGTCATCCGTCGCAGGACCGCCGTCGCGCCATGCCTGGCACTGGAGACCGCCGGCGCTCGGGAGGTTTTGCGGGAGGCTCTTAGACGCGGCGCGGCCGCTCCGCTATGGTCGCCCGCGGGCTCAGACCCGCGGCACCGGAGGGCGCATGAGACGCGACGCGACAAACCGAGCCGACGCGGCAGCCGCCAAGGCGCGCCGCCTCGTTCTGGCGCTCGGGGCCGGCCTCGCGCTTCCGCTCGTCCTCCTGCCGCCGTCGCCGGCCGAGGCGCAGTGGGGCGACAGCTACGACCAGCCGCGCCGACGCGGCCGCGACGCCTATTACCGCGAGGACGACGGCTATGCCCGCGCGCCGCGCCGCGCCGCGCCGGAGCCCGAGCAGCGCCAGTTCTACTGGCCGTGGGAAGACCGGCCGAGCCCGCCGGAGCCGCGGCAGGCGGCCCCGACCTATCGCCCGCCGCGTGTGCGCCCGCCCGCCAGCGCGGAGACCGGCCGCCAGCTTCGGCGTCCGCAGACCCGGCCGGCCCCCACTGTCGCGGCGCCGGCGCCGGCCGTGAAGAAGACCGAGGCGAAGGTCCAGATCGCGGTGTTCGGCGATTCGCTGGCCGACCATCTCAGCCGCGGGCTGGACGACGTGTTCGAGGACACCGCCGACGTCGCGGTGATCGATCGCGCCAAGGCCGACAGCGGCCTCGTGCGCAGGGACGTCGTCGATTGGCCGAAGGCCGCCGAGGACTACCTGAAGGCGAACCCGAAGGTCGGCTATGCCGTGGTCATGCTCGGCGCCAACGATCGCCAGCCGATGCGCGACGGGGACCAGACCCTCGATCCGCTCTCCGACCGCTGGCGCGAGGTCTACCGCACCCGCGTGGACGCCCTGGTGAAGGTCTTCACCGACCGGAAGATCCCGCTCGTCTGGGTCGGCGCCCCGCCGATGCGCAGCGAGAGCCTGACGCGCGACCTCGGCAGCCTCAACGAGATCGTCCGGGATGCCGTCACCAAGGCGGGGGGCACCTACGTCGATGTCGGGCCGGGCTTCTCCGACGACCGCAACCACTACACCGCCACGGGACCGGACCTCGACGGGCAGAGCGCCAAGCTCCGCACCGCCGACGGCGTGCACTTCACCCATGCCGGCGCCCGCAAGCTCGCGCATTTTGCCGACGTGGAGCTGAAGCGCCTGATGGGTGCGACGGCGCCCACCGCGCCCGAGCAGCCGGCCGCCGCCGTCTCGGCCCTGCCCGCGACGCCGCTCGACGGGGCACCGACGACGACCCTCGACGACGTCACCGCGATCGACCGGCAGATCACGGCGATGCTGCCGAGCCTGCCCGAGCCGCCCGGCGTCCCGGCCCTCCCCGTCAAGCCGGCGGCGGGGCCGGTCGTCCCGCTCGGCCGGATCGAGCTGTCGCCCGGCGGCGTCCTGGTCAGCGGCCGACCGCGCGACGGCGACGCCACCGGCACGGTCGAGCGCGCGCTCCAGCGCGGGGCGGCACCGCTGCCGCAGCCCGGCCGCGCCGACGATTTCCGCTGGCCGCCGGGCTGAACGCCCGGCGAAAACCTCAGCGCGGGAGGATCGAGGCACCCATCAGCGTCTCGTCGATCGAGCGGGCGGCCTGACGGCCCTCGCGGATCGCCCAGACGACGAGGGACTGGCCGCGCCGCATGTCGCCGGCCGCCCAGATCTTCGGGTCGGAGGTGCGGTAATCCTCCTCGTTGGCGGTGACGTTGCCGCGCTTGTCGACCGTGATGCCGGACTGCTCGAGCAGACCCTTTTGGATCGAGCCGGCGAAGCCGATCGCCATGAAGACGAGGTCGGCCGGCAGCACGAACTCGCTGCCCTCGATCGGCTGGCGCTTGGCGTCGACGCGCGCGCAGACGACGCCGGTGAGCCGGCCCTTCTTGTTGCCTTCGAGCCGGAGCGTCGCCGCCTGGAACTCGCGCTCGGCGCCCTCGGCCTGGCTCGACGAGGTCCGCATCTTGGTCGGCCAGTACGGCCAGACCGAGAGCTTGTCCTCGCGCTCGGGGGGGCGCGGCCGGATGTCGAGCTGCGTCACCGACAGGGCGCCCTGCCGGAAGGCGGTTCCGACGCAATCGGACGCGGTGTCGCCGCCGCCGATCACCACCACGTTCTTGCCCGATGCCAGGATCGGCGCCTCGCCGTTGCCGCGCATCGGCTCGGCGCCGACGCGGCGGTTCGACTGGATCAGGTAGGGCATCGCGTAGTGCACGCCCTCCATCTCCTGCCCCGGCAGCTGCGGGTTGCGCGGGTCCTCGGCGCCGCCGGAGAACAGCACCGCGTCGAACTCCGCGGTCAGCTCCTCGACCGGCTTCGTCACGCCGACGTTCTGGTTGTAGTGGAAGACCACGCCCTCGGCTTCCATCTGCTTCACGCGTCGGTCGATGTGGCGCTTCTCCATCTTGAAGTCGGGGATGCCGTAGCGGAGCAGGCCGCCGGCCTTCGGCTCGCGCTCGTAGACGTGCACCGCGTGCCCGACCCGGGCGAGCTGCTGCGCCGCCGCGAGGCCGGCCGGGCCCGACCCGATCACCGCGACCTTCTTGCCGGTGCGGATCGACGACGGCTCGGGCTTGACCCAGCCCATGTTCCAGGCGCGGTCGGCGATGGCCTGCTCGATCGTCTTGATCGCGACGGGCTGGTTCTCGAGGTTCAGCGTGCAGGCTTCCTCGCACGGCGCCGGGCAGATGCGGCCTGTGAATTCCGGGAAGTTGTTGGTGGAGTGCAGGTTGCGCGCCGCCTCCTCCCAATCCGACTGGAACACGAGGTCGTTCCAGTCCGGGATCTGGTTGTGCACCGGGCAGCCGGTCGGCCCGTGGCAGAACGGGATGCCGCAATCCATGCAGCGGGCGGCCTGCTTCTTCAGGTCGTGCTCGTCGAGCGGCAGGGTGAACTCGCGGAAGTGCCGCACGCGGTCGGCCGCGAGCTGGTACTTCTGGTCCTGCCGGTCGAATTCGAGGAAGCCGGTGATCTTGCCCATCGGGATGCTCAGCGTCGGTAGCGAAAAATCGGTGGTGCCGCGATCGGGTCAGCGACCGGCGGCGGTGGCGATAGCGTCGGGTTCGATCCGGAACGCGACCTTGCATCGGTCGAGCCAATCCCGGATCGCGGGCCTCGCGGCCAGATCGAATCCACCCTCGTCGGCCCACTGGGTGTAGGCGAACAGGGCGACGTCGGCGATGGTCGCGTCGTCGCCTACGAACCAGCCCGTTCCGGCGAGATGCCGCTCCATCAGGTCGAGCGCCGCCTCGCCGCGCGCGACCCTGGCCGGATCGCGGGCCTCGCGCCGCACGCCGCGGAACTTCATCTCCGCCCGGCAGACCGCGACCGCCGGCTCGTGGCTGTACTGCTCCCAGAACAGCCACTGGTCGACCGTCGCCGCCGCGAAGGCATCGTCCGGCAGCAACGCGCTGCCGCGGGCGAGGTAGCGGATGATCGCGTTCGACTGCGCGAGCCGACGCCCGTCCGCGAACGCCACGCCCGGGATCTGGCCCGCCGGAAACAGGCCGAGGTAGGCGGGCGTCCGGCTCTCGCCCTTCAGCGCGTCGACCTGAACCCATTCGTAGGCGAGGCCGAGCCGATCGGCGACGATCTTGATCTTCAGGCAATTGCCCGAGGTGAGATCGCCGTAGATCCGCATGGCGGCAGGTGGGATCGTCGCAAGCGTCGCCGTCATGTCGTCCCCCCTCGCGATGTCCGCCATCGCTCGCGTGTTTCGTCCGGGCCGTCCGTCGGCCGGCTCAGAGCCGGTCGGAATGCTCGCGCAACCATTCCTTGAGCGCGGTCTCGATCCGTATCTGCCAGCCTGGCCCTCCGGCTCGGAACCGCTCGACGAGATCGGTGGGAAGCACCAACCGTTCAGTCTTGCCGGGACGGTGCCCGCGCTCGATCAGGCGGCCGCCGACGAAACGATCGGCCTTCTCGAACCAAGCCTCGTCCAGTTCCGGCGCGTCGTCCGGATCCCAGCCGATCTCGTCGGGGTTCAGCGGTCGGTCAGCCGCGTTCGCGATAGCGCGCTTGCTCTCGGTCATTGGCCTTCCTCATGCTGATGATCCGGCGAGTATGATCCCGTTCGGTCCAAACGACGACCACCATCCGTCCGTCGAGCATTCCCACCGTGATCGATCGCGCCTCGCGGTAGTCCATTCTCTCGTCCCTGAAGGTCGTCACCGCGGCGGCGAAGACTTCAGGGGTGCGTGCGAAATCGAAGCCCCTCTCGCGCAACGTCACCAGACGCTTCGCGGGATCGAACGTGATCTCCATCGACCGGCACGAGGCCGGCGCGCGCCTACTCGGCCGCCACCGGCATCCGTGCCATCTCCATTTCGCGCAACGCCCGGCGGTACTCCACCGGCATCACCTTGACGAACTTGGTGCGGTAGCCCGCCCAGTCGTCGAGGATCGCCTTGGCACGCGGGCTGCCCGTATACTTCAAGTGATTGGTGATGAGCTGCGACAGGCGCTCCTCGTCGTGGCCGGACATGTCGGCGAGGATGTCGACGCGGCCCTTGGTCTCCAGGTCGCCGTCCTGGTGGAAGCGGCGCATCAGGTCGTCCTCCTCCTCGACCGGCTCGAGATCGACCATCGAGAGGTTGCAGCGGGCCGAGAACGAGCCGTCCTCGTCGAGCACGTAGGCGATGCCGCCGGACATGCCGGCGGCGAAATTGCGGCCCGTCTCGCCGATCGACACGACCACGCCGCCGGTCATGTACTCGCAGCCATGGTCGCCCATGCCCTCGACGACGGTGATCGCACCGGAGTTGCGCACGGCGAAGCGCTCGCCGGCCGAGCCGCGGACGTAGCACTCGCCGGCGATGGCACCGTAGAGCACGGTGTTGCCGACCATGATGGTCCTGTCGGCGGGCGCCTTCAGCGCGTCGCTCGGCCGGATGATCAGCTTGCCGCCCGACAGGCCCTTGCCGACGTAGTCGTTGCCGTGGCCGGTGAGCTCGATCGTCACGCCGGCCGCGACCCAGGCGCCGAAGCTCTGGCCGGCCGTGCCGGAGAGCTTCACCACGATGGTGTCGTCGGGCAGGCCCTCGTGGCCGTGCGCCTTGGCGACGGCGCCCGAGAGCATCGCGCCCGCGGTGCGGTCGGAATTGCGGATCACGTCGTGGAGCACCACCGGCTCGCCGGTGTCGATCGCGTTCTGCGCGCCGGCGATCAGGCGCCGGTCGAGGACGTGGTCGATCGGGTGCTTCTGCGTCTCGACCCAGCGGATGGCGACCTCCGGCCCGACGTCGGGACGGTGGAACAGCTTCGAGAAGTCGAGCCCGCGCGCCTTCCAGTGCTGGATCGCCTCGACCTTGTCGAGGAAGTCGGAACGCCCGACGAGGTCCTCGAGCTTGGTGAAGCCCATCGCCGCGATCAGCTCGCGCAGCTCCTCGGCGACGTAGAAGAAGTAGTTCACCACGTGCTCGGGGGTGCCCTTGAAGCGCTTGCGCAGCACCGGGTCCTGGGTCGCGACGCCGACCGGGCAGGTGTTGAGGTGGCACTTCCGCATCATGATGCAGCCGGCCGCGATCAGCGGCGCGGTCGAGAAGCCGAACTGGTCGGCGCCGAGCAGGGCCGCGATCAGCACGTCGCGGCCGGTGCGGATGCCGCCGTCGGCCTGCAGCGCGACGCGGCCGCGCAGGTGGTTCATCACCAGCGTCTGCTGCGTCTCGGCGAGGCCGGTCTCCCACGGGCCGCCGGCATGCTTGAGCGAGGTCAGCGGCGCCGCGCCGGTGCCGCCGTCGAAGCCCGAGATGGTGATGTGGTCGGCCCGCGCCTTGGCGACGCCGGTCGCGACCGTGCCGACGCCGACCTCGGAGACGAGCTTGACCGAGACGTCGGCCGCCGGGTTCACGTTCTTCAGGTCGAAGATCAGCTGTGCCAGATCCTCGATCGAGTAGATGTCGTGGTGCGGCGGCGGCGAGATCAGGCCGACGCCGGGCGTGGCGTAGCGGACCTTGGCGATCTTGGCGTCGACCTTGTGGCCGGGCAGCTGTCCGCCCTCGCCGGGCTTGGCGCCCTGCGCGACCTTGATCTGCATCATGTCGGCGTTGACGAGGTACTCGGTCGTGACGCCGAAGCGGCCCGATGCGACCTGCTTGATCGACGAGCGGCGCGAGCGACCGTCCGGCAGCGGCTTGAAGCGCTCGACCTCCTCGCCGCCCTCGCCCGAGTTCGAGCGGCCGCCGAAGGAGTTCAGGGCGATCGCCAGGGTCTCGTGCGCCTCCTTCGAGATCGAGCCGTAGGACATCGCGCCGGTGGCGAAGCGCTTGACGATGTCGGCGGCCGGCTCGACGCTCTCCACGGGCACCGGCTCGCGTCCGATCTCGCCGGCGAGCTTGATCCGGAACAGGCCGCGCAGGGTCTTGAGCTGCTGCTCCTGGTCGTTCACCAGCTTGGCGTATTCGCGGTAGCGCTCGGGCACGCCCAGGCGCACCGCATGCTGCAGCGTCGCGACGGTGTCCGGGGTCCAGGTATGGGCCTCGCCGCGGAGCCGGTAGGCGTACTCGCCGCCGACATCGAGGGCGTTGCGATAGATCGGCGCGTCGCCGAACGCGTCGGCGTGGCGGCGCACGGTCTCCTCGGCGATCTCGGCCATGCCGACGCCCTCGACCATCGTCGCGGTGCCGAAGAAGTCGCGCGCGACGAAGGCCGAGTTCAGCCCGATCGCGTCGAAGATCTGCGCGCCGCAATAGGACTGGTAGGTCGAGATGCCCATCTTCGACATGACCTTCAGCAGGCCCTTATCGATCGACTTGATGTAGCGGTAGATGATCTCCTCGTCGACGAGGTCCGGCGGGAACTCGTGCTTCATCGCCACCAGCGTCTCGAAGGCGAGATACGGGTTGATCGCCTCGGCGCCGTAGCCGGCCAGGCACGCGAAGTGATGGATCTCGCGCGGCTCGCCCGATTCGACCACGAGCCCGACCGAGGTGCGCAGCCCCTTGCGGATCAGGTAGTTGTGCACGGCCGCCGTGGCCAGCAGCGCCGGGATCGGGATGCGGTCGGGGCCGACCGCGCGGTCGGACAGGACGATGATGTTGTAGCCGCCGCGCACCGCGACTTCCGCGCGGTCGCAGAGCCGGTCGAGCGCGCCGTTCATCGCCGCCGCGCCGGTCTCGGCCGGGTAGGTGATGTCCAGCGTCTTGGTGTCGAAGCGGTCCTCGAAATGGCCGATCGAGCGGATCTTCTCGAGATCCGTGTTGGTCAGGATCGGCTGGCGGACTTCCAGGCGCTTGCGGCGCGAGGCACCTTCCATGTCGAGCAGGTTCGGGCGCGGGCCGATGAACGAGACGAGGCTCATCACGGCCTCCTCGCGGATCGGGTCGATCGGCGGGTTGGTGACCTGCGCGAAGTTCTGCTTGAAGTACGTGTAGAGCGACTTCGACTTGTCGGACAGAGCGGAGAGCGGCGTGTCGGTGCCCATCGAGCCGACAGCCTCCTGGCCGGTCACGGCCATCGGCGCCATGAGCAGCTTGAGGTCTTCCTGGCTGTAGCCGAAGGCCTGCTGCCGATCGAGCAGCGACACGTCGGTGCGGCTCTCGCGGGCGGTGACCGGCTTGAGGTCCTCGAGCACGATCTGGGTGTTCTTCACCCACTCCGCGTAGGGGTGCGCGGCGGCGAGCTCGCCCTTGATCTCCTCGTCGTCGACGATGCGGCCCTTCTCGAGGTCGATCAGCAGCATCCGGCCCGGCTGCAGGCGCCAGGACTGGACGATCTTCTCGTCCGGGATCGGCAGGACGCCCATCTCCGAGGCGAGCACGACGAGGCCGTCGTCGGTGACGACGTAGCGGGCGGGGCGGAGGCCGTTGCGGTCGAGGGTCGCGCCGATCTGGCGGCCGTCGGTGAAGGCGACGGCGGCGGGCCCGTCCCACGGCTCCATCAGCGCGGCGTGGTACTCGTAGAACGAGCGCCGATCCTCGCCCATCAGCGGGTTGCCGGCCCAGGCCTCGGGGATGAGCATCATCATCGCGTGGGCCAGCGGGTAGCCGCCCATCACGAGGAACTCGAGCGCGTTGTCGAAGCACGCGGTGTCGGACTGGCCCTCGTAGGAGATCGGCCAGATCTTCGAGATGTCGTTGCCGAACAGCTCCGAATCGACGCTCGCCTGGCGGGCCGACATCCAGTTCACGTTGCCGCGCAGCGTGTTGATCTCGCCGTTATGCGCCACCATCCGGTAGGGGTGCGACAGGCGCCAGGTCGGGAAGGTGTTGGTGGCGAAGCGCTGGTGCACCAGCGCGATCGCCGAGACGAAGCGCTGGTCCTTCAGGTCGAGGAAGTAGTTCCCGAGCTGGTTCACCAGGACCATGCCCTTGTAGACGATGGTCCGGCTCGACACGGAGACGGGGTAGAACTCCATCACCCGCGGGTCCTTCAGGCCGTAGACGCGGCCGGAGATCACCTTGCGGGCGACGTAGATGCGCCGCTCGAACGCGTCGCCGTCGGCCGCCGAGGCCGGGCGCCCGATGAAGAGCTGGCGGTGATGCGGCTCGGTCGCCTTCACGGCGATGCCGAGATCCTCGGGGTCGACCGGCACGTCGCGCCAGCCGAGCAGGGGCAGCCCTTCCGACGCGAGCGCTTCCTCGACGATGCCTTCGATGATCGCGCGCGGCTCGTCCGCCTTCGGCATGAACAGCTGCGCGATGGCGTAGTCGCCGGCCGGGGGCAGCTCGAAGCCGAGGCGCGAGCATTCCTCGGCGAAGAAGGCGTGCGGGATCTGCGTGAGGATGCCGCAGCCGTCGCCCATCTTCGGGTCGGCTCCGACCGCGCCGCGGTGGTCGAGGTTCTCCAGGATCTTCAGGCCCTGCTCGACGATGGCGTGGGTGCGCCGGTCGTGCATGTCGGCGACGAAGCCGACGCCGCAGCCGTCCCGCTCGTTGCGGGGATCGTAGGCGCCCTGCGCCACCGGCATCGCCGGATCGCGCACCACCAGCGGCGCGACGCCGTCGCGGGCCGCCGGCGCCGTGTCGGCGTTGAGGTTCCCGCTCACGGCCATGTCCGCATTCCCGAAAGCCGCCATGCCCACCATCCCCGAAAGATCGACCAGACCCGTTCGAACGCCCATGCCCGCCAGGCGAGCATGTTTCATGCCCGGCGCTCAAGCGAGGCCGGGCCAGTCATCTTGTCTCGTCGGGTCTCAGGAGGGTCCTCGGTGGAGGAAGCGCCCGCTACCCGCGGGCTCGCACCGGCCCGATGTCAGCCGGCGTGGGCCCGGATCGCCTCTGCGGCGACCGGCTTGCGATCTCGTTTCGACGTCACGATGGTCACGTCCCGAAACCCTCTGCCCAGGCCTGAACGGCCCCACCGCGCGGCATCGTTCGCACGCGCGCACCGGAAATGGGACAGTCATACTGTCCTAACGCTGCAAACTGGCAGATTTCAAAAATTCCAGCAAGGGCCCCGCGGGACCAAAAGCGGCGTTTTGATGCCGCATCCCATGACGGATCCCATGTCCGGTCCCATGTCCGCCCCCACGCCGGATCGGCAGGCGAGCCAATTCCCCGTCGTGCGAGGGGCGATGCGAACGGAGGGATCGGCGTCGAGATCGGCCCTTCGCCGCCCGCTTTCTCCCGCAATTGCGCCCAAATCCTCCGCTCAAAGGCGAGCGCCGAGCACAAGCGGCATGCGGGGCAACGACCCTGCCGGAATGGCCGAAGGACACGCGGGACGCGGTCCTTCGGCGCGGGGCCCGGGGCGGATCGTCGGCAGGTCCCGATCGGGACTCCCCGGCGCGGGGCGAGCGCCTGCGGAGATTTCGGGCGATCTTGAGAATGCGACCGGGAGGTCAGCCGTGAACCGATCCTATCGTCGTCTCCGTGCGGGCCTCGCCGCCTGCGCCCTGCTGATCGGTGCCGCCGACGCGGCGCGGGCGCAATACGCGTACGACGAGGCGATCATGCCGCCGCGCGCCGTCGCATGGCGCCTGAGCGAGCGCGGCTTCAGCGGCATGAGCCGCCCGCGCTTCGACGGACGCGCCTACATCGTCGAGGCCTTCAACCCGATGGGCGCCCGCGTGCGCCTGTTCGTCGATGCCCGGGACGGCGCGATCCTCGGCCGCCAGCGCCTCGATGACGGCCCGATCGCCCTTGCCCGCCCGGCGCCCGGCTACGGCTGGACCGAGGAGGACGAGATGCCGCGCCAGCCGATGCGGCAGGCCGAGCGCCTGATCCCGCCGGCCGACATCCCGTTGCCCGAGGCGCGTGGAATGCCCCTGCGCCGAGCGCCGGCCGAGGCCGATTATGCCCGACCCGACGGATCGAACGGCATGCCGGGGCGCACGCTTGCGGACCCGAACCCGCAGGGCATCAACCCCGATCGGCGCGGCCCCGCCGAATCGCCGCGCAAGCTCGCCCGCGTCGCCAACCCGCCACGGTTGTCCGACACCAAAGCGCTCGACGAGAAGGCGCGCGATGGCAAGGCGATCGAAGGAAAAGCGCACGCGCGCACCGTTCCCGAGGCGCCCAAGCTCCGCCCGGTGGACGCCGCCAAGCCCGAGGCGAAGCCGGAGGCTCCCGTCGCCGCCGTGGATCAGCCGAAGGCCGCGCCGGTTTCCGGCGTCATGCCGACTCCGGCAGCGGTCCAGCCGCCCGCCGACGGGACCTTGGCCAAGTCGGTCGAATCGAAGGCGAGCGAATCGAAGGCGGCGGACGTGAAGACCTCGGAGGTCAAACCCGCCGACCAGAGCTGGAAGAATCCGCCCGAGGCCAAGCGCAACGTCCGCGTCATCGGTGGCGCGACCCTCGTGCCGGGCGCGCCGGACAAGGACGCGCCGACACCCTGATCGGCCGCTACCCTGCGCGGCCGACCACGCGCTCGTCCCCGCAGAACAGCGTGAACGAATCGGCCCGGGCGATGGCGCAGAGCGTCATGTCGTGCAGGCGCGCCCGCTCGATCGCGAGCGAGGTCGGGGCCGAGATCGCGACCAGGACCGACGCGCCGAAATGCGCAGCCTTCTCGACCATCTCGAACGAGCACCGGCTGGTGATCACGAGGAAGCCCGCGGCCGGGTCGGTTCCCGTCCGGATCAGCGCCCCGATCAGCTTGTCCAGCGCGTTGTGCCGGCCGACATCCTCGCGGACCGCCACGAGGCTCCCGTCGAGGCGCGCCCAGGCGGCGGCGTGCACGGCCCGCGTCTCGCGCCCGAGCACCTGGGAATCGCCGAGATCCGACAAGGCCCGCGCGATCGCCTCCGCCCCGACGCGCACGCGGCCCGACGCGGCCCGGGTCTCGGCCCGCGGCAGGGCGGCGAGATCCTCGATCCCGCAGACGCCGCAGCCGGTGCGCCCGCTGATCGCGCGCTTGCGGGCGAGATGCTCGCGCAGGCGCCCGGGCGCCAAATCCACCAGCAGGCGCAGCCCGCCGTCGCCCGGCTCGACCGCGGCGCCGCGAATCTCGTCGGCCGCCGCGACGATGCCTTCGGTCAGGCTGAAGCCGTAGGCGAAATCCTCCAGGTCGGCCGGCGTCGCCATCATCACCGCATAGGGCACGCTGCCGTAGACGAGGTTCACCGGCATCTCGACGGCGAGCGCGCGGTGATCGTCGCGCGGCTCCGGCGCGGCGTAGGCGACGACGCGGGTCGCCACCTGCAAGGCCGTCTCCTGCAAGGCCGTCTCACGCAGGCCCGTCTCCGAAGTGGCCTGAACCGGCCGCCGTCCGTCCGTCATGGGCTGTTCCCGCCGCTCGACCCGAGCACGCCCTATAGCAGGCCGCGGGCCGAGCCGCCCCTGCGGCGATCGCCCGGGTGACGGAGCGGAGCGTCCGGAAAGCGTGCGATGCGACGCTTGTGCGGTTGCGCCTTTCACGACCTTGTGGTCTGACACCGCGATCGGATACCCGGGCCTCGCGCCTTCGGGGCGTCCATTCCGTCGAGCGACACCGCAAACCTCGTTCAAGCAAGATGCGGGCGGTCGACGTAGCGTAACGTGACCAAGGGGAGCCACGAGAGGCACATGCGGACGGCGCAGACGAAACACCGCTCCATGAGGGGGCTCGCCGCGTTCGGCGCGCTGCTCCTGACGTCGTCGCAGGCCCTGGCCGCCGGCATCGGCCAGCCCGAGCCCTGGCAGATGGACCGCCAGGTCCCCGTGACCGAGAACGCCCGCGACATCCTCCAGTTCGAGTCGTGGGTGCACTGGCTGTCGCTGGCCATCTGCGTGTTCGTGCTCGGCCTGATCCTGTGGTGCATCTACCGCTTCAGCGAGAAGCGGAACCCGACGCCCTCGAAAACCACCCACAACACCCTGATCGAGGTGGCCTGGACCATCGTCCCGGTGCTCATCCTCGTCGCCGTCGCGATCCCGTCGTTCCGCCTGCTGCGCGTCCAGCTGTCGGATCCGAAGTCCGACGTGATGATCAAGGTCACCGGCCACGCCTGGTACTGGTCCTACGAGTACCCCGCCGACCAGGGCGGCGGCTTCTCGTTCGATGCCAACATCGACGAGGACAAGCAGCCGCGGCTGCTGCAGACCGACAACGAGATGGTCGTTCCGGTGAACAAGATCGTCAAGATCCAGGTCACCGCCGCCGACGTCATGCATTCCTGGGCGATGCCGTCCTTCGGCTTCAAGATCGACGCCGTCCCCGGCCGCCTCAACCAGTTCTGGTTCAAGGCCGACCGCGAGGGCACCTATCACGGCCAGTGCTCCGAGCTCTGCGGCCAGCGCCACGCCTATATGCCGATCGTCGTCCGCGTCGTGAACGACGAGGCCTACGCAGCCTGGCTCGGCGAGGCCAAGACCAAGTACGCCCGCATCGACGACGGGTCCAAGCTCGCCGACGCCCGGTAGCGGGCGCGCCTCGGGCCGGCGCCGCGACGGCGCCGGCCCGACCCACCGAGATCTCGAGAGACACGCACAAGGCTCAGCTCAGATGGCAACCGCCGCAGCGCATGCAGGGGCCCACGAGGCCCACGACCACAAACCCTCGTTCTTTGCCCGCTGGTTCCTGTCGACGAACCACAAGGACATCGGCACGCTCTACCTGCTGTTCGCGTTCTGCGCGGGCATGATCGGTGCGTTCCTGTCCTTCGGCATCCGGATGGAGATGGAGGCGCCCGGCCTCCAGTACTTCTCCAATCCGCAGACCTACAACGTCTTCGTCACCGGCCACGGCCTCATCATGGTGTTCTTCATGGTGATGCCCGCGCTGATCGGCGGGTTCGGCAACTGGTTCGTGCCGCTGATGATCGGCGCGCCGGACATGGCCTTCCCGCGCATGAACAACATCTCGTTCTGGCTGACGGTGGCGGGCTTCTGCAGCCTGATCTGCTCGCTGTTCGTCGAGGGCGCGCCCGGCGCGTCCGGCGCCGGCACCGGCTGGACCGTCTACCCGCCGCTCTCCACCGCCGGCCATCCCGGCCCGGCCGTCGACTTCGCGATCTTCGCGCTGCACCTCTCTGGCGCCGGCTCGATCCTCGGGGCGATCAACTTCATCACGACCATCCTCAACATGCGCGCCCCCGGCATGACGCTGCACAAGATGCCGCTCTTCGCCTGGGCCGAGCTCGTCACCGCCTTCCTGCTGCTGCTGTCGCTCCCGGTCCTCGCCGGCGCGATCACCATGCTGCTCACCGACCGCAACTTCGGCACCACCTTCTTCGACCCGGCCGGCGGCGGCGACCCGATCCTGTACCAGCACCTGTTCTGGTTCTTCGGTCACCCCGAAGTGTACATCATGATCCTGCCGGCCTTTGGCATCGTCTCGCACATCATCGCCACGTTTTCGCGCAAGCCGGTCTTCGGCTACCTCGCGATGGCCTACGCGATGGTCGCGATCGGCGTCGTCGGCTTCGTCGTGTGGGCGCACCACATGTACACCGTCGGCCTGTCGCTGCAGACGCAGTCCTACTTCGTGTTCGCCACCATGGTGATCGCGGTGCCGACCGGCGTGAAGATCTTCTCCTGGATCGCGACGATGTGGGGCGGCTCGATCCGCTTCACCGCGGCGATGCACTGGGCGGTGGGCTTCATCTTCCTGTTCACGGTCGGCGGCGTCACCGGCGTCGTGCTCGCGAACTCGGCGGTCGATAAGTACCTGCACGATACCTACTACGTCGTCGCGCACTTCCACTACGTGCTCTCGCTCGGCGCCGTGTTCATCATCTTCGCCGGCATCTACTACTGGTTCCCGAAGATGACCGGCCACATCATCCCCGAATGGGCCGGCAAGCTGCACTTCTGGCTGGCCTTCATCGGCGCGAACATCCTGTTCTTCCCGATGCACTTCCTCGGGCTCGCTGGCATGCCGCGTCGCTACGCCGACTACCCGGAGGCGTTCGCGGGCTGGCACAAGGTCTCGACCTACGGCGGCCACATCTTCGGCCTCGGCATGATGGTGTTCGTGATCGGCGTCATCCTCGCCTTCCGCTCGAAGGAGCGGGCCGCGGACAACCCCTGGGGTCCCGGCGCGACCACCCTGGAGTGGACGCTGTCGTCGCCGCCACCCTTCCACCAGTTCGAGACACTGCCCCGCATCGTCGACGAGCCGGGTCACCACTAACAACTTCGCGGGGGCCGCATCGCGCGGCCCCCGCCCTTCCCCGGATCCTTCCCGCGAAGGGTCCCGGTAAGGGCGGTGCGACGGTCTGGTCTGAGCGGCGCTCGGCAGGCCCCCCCTTTTTCCGGCGTACGACGCCCGGACGTTTGGAACTGTTCCGGTTCGCGACCTCCCGTGCCGGATCGAGCGCTCCCGCCGCGCGGGCCCGAGCGCGAAAAGCAGAATGGTTACGGTGTCCATGACCACCCTGTCGAACAGCCTGCCCGCCGGCGCGACGCCGGTCTCGGTCGTCGGCGGAGACGTGCCCGACTACTTCGCCCTGCTGAAGCCGCGGGTGATGGTGCTGGTGATCTTCACCGCCCTCGTCGGCATGGTGGTGTCGCACGGTCACGTGCCGCCGGCCGTCGCGGTGATCTCGCTGCTAATGATCGCCATCGGCGCCGGCGCCTCGGGCTGCCTCAACATGTGGTGGGACGCCGACATCGACGCGATCATGACGCGCACCGCCAAGCGCCCGATCCCCGACGGCCGCATCCAGCCGAACGAGGCCCTGGCCTTCGGCCTCGTGCTCTCGGTCGGCTCGGTGATGGTACTCGGGCTTGCGGCGAACTGGCTCTCGGCCGGGCTGCTCGCCTTCACCATCGTGTTCTACGCGGTGATCTACTCGATGTGGCTCAAGCGGGCGACCGCGCAGAACATCGTCATCGGCGGCGCCGCCGGCGCCCTCCCCCCGGTGATCGGGCAGGCGGTGGTGACCGGTTCTGTCGGCATCGAGTCGCTCGTGCTGTTCGCGATCATCTTCATCTGGACGCCGCCGCACTTCTGGGCGCTCGCGCTGGTGAAGGCCGGCGAGTACGCCAAGGCCGGAATCCCGATGATGCCGAACACCGCCGGCCCGACCTCGACCCGCCGCCAGATCATCTACTACACGCTGCTGCTCGCGCCGCTCGGCCTCTTGCCGGTCTGGCTCGGCTTCGCCGGCCTGCTCTACGCGGTGGTCGGCGTGCTGGGCGGCCTCGGCATGCTGGCCTTCAGCGTGCAGGTCTATCGCAACCGCGAGGGCGAGGCCGAGAAGAAGGCCGCCATGGGGATGTTCGGCTTCTCGATCCTCTACCTGTTCGTTCTGTTCTCGGCGCTGCTCGCCGAGCAGAGCCTCGGCCTGTTCCGCCCGGTCTTCGCCTGATGGAATACGATCCGCACGGCTTTCCCAAGATCGAGATGCGCCCCCTCACCCCCGAGGAGGAGGCGCGCCGGCGCAAGCGCTCGATCGCGATCGCCCTGGCGCTCGGCGCCATGGTGCTGCTGTTCTTCGTCCTGACGATCGCCAAGCTCGGGCCGCAGATCCTGAACCGGCCGCTCTGATGAGCACACCGAACACCGACAGGACGATGCTGCGCACCGCCTTCGCCTGCGGCGGCATGGCCGTGGGCATGATCGGCCTCGCCTTCGCGTCGGTGCCGCTCTACGACGCGTTCTGCAAGGCGACCGGCTACGACGGCACGCCGCGCCAGGGCCCGGCGCTCACCGCCGGCGTCGCCACCGACGACAGCATGGTCGTCCACTTCGACACCAACGTGTCTTCCTCGCTGCCGTGGCGGTTCAAGGCCGAGTCGCGCCGGGTCGAGGCGCACCTCGGCGAGACGAAGACCGTCTTCTTCCAGGTCAAGAACACCGGCACGACGCCGTCCACCGGCGTGGCGACCTTCAACGTGCAGCCCGGGCTGATGGGCAGCTACTTCGTCAAGATCGAGTGCTTCTGCTTCAAGGAGCAGACGCTTCAGCCGGGCGAGACGCTCGACGTGCCGGTGGTGTTCTATATCGATCCCGAGGTGCGCAAGGATACGAACACCGCGCATCTCTCCGAGATGACGCTGTCCTACACCTACTTCGCCTCGAAGAACGGCGAGCCGGTCACGGCTGCGGTCGCCAACACGAGCACGCCCGGAAACAAGCGGGATTTCTGACCGCGCCGGGATTTCCCGGTGCGCGAAGCGTGACAACACGCGCCCGCCTCCGCTAAGGGTGCGGGTAGACCGGACGGGCCGGACGGCCCGAATTCGGCGTTCAGGGTAAGCGGACCGCGAGCCGGCGACGGCGCAGGACCGACGGGGTCGAGGAGAGACGGGTAAGATGGCCGAGGCGCACGCCAAGAATCACGACTTCCACATCCTCGCACCGAGCCCTTGGCCGCTCATCGGCGCCTTCTCCGGCTTCGTGATGGCCTTCGGCGCCGTGTTCTGGATGAAGAGCCTGCAGATCGGCACGCTCACCCCCGGCCCCTACATCTTCGGCGCCGGCTCGCTCGGCGTGCTCTACACCATGTTCTCGTGGTGGAAGGACGTGGTCCACGAGGCCAACCAAGGCGACCACACCCGCGTGGTGCAGCTTCATCACCGCTACGGCATGATGATGTTCATCGCCTCCGAGGTGATGTTCTTCGTTGCATGGTTCTGGGCCTATTTCGAGGCGGCGCTCTACACCGCCGACCCGATCCAGGCCTCGCGCGTCGGCTTTACCGGCGGCGTCTGGCCGCCGAAGGGGATCGAGGCGTTCGACCCCTGGCACCTGCCGCTGCTCAACACCCTGATCCTGTTGACCTCCGGCACCACCGTGACCTGGGCCCACCACGCCCTGCTCCACGACGACCGCAAGGGCCTGAAGTACGGCCTGTGGCTGACCGTGATCCTCGGCGTGCTGTTCACCGCCTGCCAGGCCTACGAGTACGGCCACGCGCATTTCGGCTTCGCCGGCAGCATCTACTCGTCGACCTTCTTCATGGCGACGGGCTTCCACGGCGCGCACGTCCTCATCGGCACGATCTTCCTCGGGATCTGCCTGTACCGCGCTTATCTCGGCCAGTTCACGGTCAAGCAGCATCTCGGGTTCGAGTTCGCCGCCTGGTACTGGCACTTCGTCGACGTGGTGTGGCTGTTCCTGTTCGCGGCGATCTACGTCTGGGGCTCGGGCGCCGGGCACGCGGCGCACTGAGCGCGATCGGGCAGGATCCCCTGTGACGCAGGGGGGACATGCATCGAAGGGCGGCTCCGGCCGCCCTTTTTCGTGTCCGGGCACCCATATCCTCGGTGAGGCCGACACGTGGTGCATCGCTGCGGGGCTTCACGTCATGCAAGGAACCTGAGCTTGGCCCGGACCTACACGCCACAAGCACCGATCTCGACCGGCCTGCGCGGCCGCTGCCCGCGCTGCGGCGAAGGCCACATGTTCAAGGGGTTCCTCACCGTCGCCCCCGCCTGCGAGGTCTGCGGCCTCGACTACGGCGCGTTCGATTCGGGCGACGGGCCGGCCTTCTTCGTGATGTCGATCGTCGGCATCCTCGTGGTCGGCCTCGCCCTGTGGATGGAGATCACCTACCAGCCGCCGATGTGGGTCCACGCGCTGGTGGCCGGATCGCTCTCGATCGGCCTCAGCCTGATCCTGGTCCGCCCGCTGAAGGGCATGCTGCTGGCCCTGCAATACACCAACAAGGCCGAGCAGGGACGCTTCGAGCCGTGACCGCGGCCGAGACCGCCTCGCGGACGCGCCCCGGCGCGATCCGCGACCTGATCCCGCCGGCGCTCGCGACGCTGATGGCACTCGCGATCCTCCTCGGCCTCGGGGTGTGGCAGCTCGAGCGCAAGGGCGAGAAGGAGGCGCTGATCGCCCGCATCGTCTTGCGCTCGCAGGCCGAGCCGGTGCCGCCGCCCGCCGACTGGAACCCGGCGCGCGACGAGTTCGAGCATGTGCGCGTCGGCGGCCGCTTCCTTAACGCTCGCGAGACGCTGGTCCACGGGCTCGCGGCCGGCGAGACGCCGGGCCGCGCGCTGCAGGGCTACTATGTGATCACGCCGTTCCGGCGCGACGACGGCTCGATGGTGCTGGTCAACCGCGGCTTCGTGCCGACCGAGCTGAAGAACCAGGCCGATCGCCGCGACGGGCTGGTCGAGGGCGACACCACGATCGTCGGCCTGATGCGCGGCAGCGAGCCACGGACGATGTTCGTGCCGGCGCCCGATCCGGTGCGCAACGAGTGGTTCAACCGCGACGTGCCGGGCATCGCCGCGGCGCGCGGCTTCCCGGAGGCCGCCCCCTACCTGATCGAGGCGGATGCCGTGCCCGGCAGCCGGACCTGGCCGCGCGGCGGGCAGCTCCGGGTCGACCTGCCCAACAACCATCTGCAATACGCCTTCACCTGGTTCGGCATCGCCGCCTGCCTGCTCGGCGTCTTTTCCGTGTTTGCCTGGAAGCGCCTGCACGAGCCGGACCCGCCTTCCGGCGCCTGAGGCCGGGCTTGCGGCGGCGGCGACGCCGGCTACACTCGCTGCGTCCCATGGCGGAGTGATCCGATGCGCAGCTGGCTCGCCCTGTTCCTCGCCCTCGCGTTGACGTCGGCGCACGCTGCCGACGACGGCGCCCGCGAGGCGGCCCGCGCGGCGATCACCCGGCAGGCCGAGGCGCTGGTGCGCGACGACGCCGCCACCGCCTACGCCCAGGCCGCCCCGGCGATCCAGGGCATGTTTCCGACCGCCGACGTGTTCCTTGGCATGGTGCGCAACAACTACCGGCCGGTCTATCGGCACCGCACCTTCGTGTTCGGGCAGATGCAGGACCTCGGCGATGGGGCGCTCTCGCAGGACGTGGCGATCCAGGACGAGGACGGCGTCGACTGGACCGCCGTCTACAGCCTCGAGCGCGGCGCCGACGGAGCGTGGCGCATCAGCGGCTGCCGGCTGGTCAAGGCCGAGGGCACGAACGCCTGAACCCGCCTCGGCGGTCTTCGACACGCCCGACCGCATCGTGTAGAGGGGGCGCCTTCCCCGGAGGCCCCCGTGCTGCACGTCTCGACCCGCGGATCCGCCGCGCCGCTCTCGTTCTCCGATGCCCTGCTCGCCGGGCTCGCCCGCGACGGCGGCCTCTACGTGCCGGAGGCGTGGCCGACCTTGTCCGCGAGCGAGATCGCGGGTCTGGCCGGCAAGCGCTACGCCGACGCCGCCAAGCTGGTGCTGCGCCCCCTGATCGACGGCGAGATCGCGGATGCCGACCTCGACCGGATGATCGAGGAGGCCTACGCCACCTTCCGCCACCCGGCGATCTGCCCGCTGACCCAGCTCGACGACAACCTGTTCCTGCTCGAGCTCTTCCACGGCCCGACGCTGGCGTTCAAGGACGTGGCGATGCAGCTGCTCGGGCGGCTGATGGACCACGTGCTCCGCGCCCGCGGCAGCCGCGCCACCATCGTCGGCGCGACCTCGGGCGACACCGGCAGCGCCGCGGTCGAGGCCTTCGGCGGGCTCGACCAGGTCGACATCTTCATTCTGTTCCCGCACGGCCGCGTCTCGGAGGTGCAGCGCCGGCAGATGACCTCGGTCGACGCGCCGAACGTCCACGCGCTCGCGGTCGACGGCAACTTCGACGACTGCCAGAACATGGTGAAGGCCATGTTCCAGCACGCCGACTTCGCCGACGCGGTGAAGCTCTCGGGCGTCAACTCGATCAACTGGGCCCGCGTCGCGGCGCAGGCCGTGTACTACTTCACCAGCGCGGTCGCGCTCGGCGCGCCGCACCGCAAGGTGTCGTTCGCGGTGCCGACCGGCAACTTCGGCGACGTGCTGGCCGGCTGGGTCGCCAAGCGCATGGGGCTGCCGATCGAGCGCCTGATGATCGGCACCAACGCCAACGACATCCTGGCGCGCACCCTCGAGCACGGCGTCTACGAGCTGCGCGGCGTCCAGGCCACGACCTCGCCCTCGATGGACATCCAGATCTCGTCGAACTTCGAGCGGCTGCTGTTCGAGGCGCTCGATCGCGACGCCGCCTCGCTCGGCCGCCTCATGTCCGGGCTCAAGCAGTCCGGCGGCTTCAGCCTCGACGAGGGAGTGCTCGCCAAGGTGCGTGCCGAGTTCGACGCCACCGCCGTGTCGGAGCCCGACGTGATGGACGAGATCGCCCAGACCCACGCCGCCACCGGGCACGTGCTCGATCCCCACAGCGCCATCGGCGTGCGGGCCGCCCGCCGCCTGCTGCGGCAGGACCCGGCGACCCCGGTGGTGGCGCTGGCGACCGCGCACGCCGCCAAGTTCCCCGACGCGGTGAGCCGCGCCACCGGCGGCCTTCGCCCCGCCCTCCCCCCGCATCTCGCCGACCTGATGGACCGGCCCGAGCGCATGACGCGGGTCGGCAACGACCAGGCCGCGGTCGAGGCCCTGATCCGCGACCGCGCGCGCATCACGAGGGGCGCATGAACCAGCACTTCGCCACCCACGCCGCCTCCCCGGGCCTGCGCATCACCGCCCTCGACAACGGCGTCACCGTAGCGACCGAAGCGATGCCGGGCGTGGCCACCGCGACGCTCGGCGTTTGGGTCGGGGCGGGATCGCGCCACGAGCGCCCGGACGAGAACGGCCTGAGCCACCTCATCGAGCACATGGCGTTCAAGGGCACGCGCACGCGCTCGGCCCGGGCCATCGCCGAGGACATCGAGAACCTCGGCGGCGAGATCAACGCCGCGACCTCGGCCGAGGGCACGAGCTACACCGCGCGGGTGCTCGGCGAGGATGTCGGCACCGCGCTCGACGTGCTCGGCGACATCCTGACCGATTCCGTGTTCGACGCGGGCGAGCTCGCCCGCGAGAAGGGCGTGATCCTGCAGGAACATGCCGGGATCGAGGACACGCCGGACGACGTGGTCTACGACGCCTTCACCGAGGCCGCCTTCCCCGGGCAGCCGATCGGGCGCCCGATCATCGGCCGGCCGGAGACCATCCGGAGCTTCTACGAGGCCGGCATCCGCGCCTACCTCGCCCGCGAATACACCCCCGACCGCTTCGTGGTCGCCGCCGCCGGCGCCGTCGAGCACGAGGCCTTCGTCGCGTCGGCCGAGCGCCATTTCGGCGCCATGCCGAGGTCGAGCGCGCCCGAGGCGATCCCCGGGACCTATGCCGGCGGCGAGCGCCGCATGCCGAAGAAGCTCGAGCAGGCCAACGTGGTGATCGGCCTGCCCGGCCTGTCGTTCCGCGACGACGCCTACTACGCGCTGCACATGTTCTCGCAGGTGCTCGGCGGCGGGCTGACCTCGCGGCTCTGGCAGGAGGTGCGCGAGACCCGTGGCCTCGCCTACGAGATCCAGGCGTTTCACTGGCCGTTCTCCGATTGCGGGCTGTTCGGCATCGGCGCGGCGACCTCCGGCGCGGACCTGCCTGAGCTTGTCGAGGTGACGCTGTCGGCGACCGCGCGCGCGGCACGCGACCTCGACACCGTCGAGATCGCCCGCGCCAAGGCCCAGCTGAAGGTCTCGCTGCTCTCCGCGCTGGAGACGCCCGGCGGCCGGATCGAGCGCAACGCGCGCCAGATCCTCGCCTGGGGCCGCGTGATCCCGGCCGAGGAGGTGATCGCCAAGGTCGACGCCGTCACGGTGGACCACGTGCGCGCGGCCGGCCTCGCGGTCCTCGCCGGGGCGCCGACGCTCGCCGCCATCGGCCCGATCAAGAAGCTCCCGTCCCTCGACCGGATCACGGCGGTGCTGCGCGCCGCCTGAGCGAGACCGGGGACGACACGCCCGCGCTGCGACCGAAAACTTGTTTTGGCCGCAAAAGCGGGCGATCCCCGGCCCGGACGATCGCGTATGCCAGCGGTGGGTGACGCCGGCCGCCGGGCCTCTGCCGCCTTGCTCCAGGTTAATCCCGCCTCTACCACTGCGCGGAACCTGAGCCGTACTCGCCGCCGTACCCGGCTGGAACACTCGCCCGTTGCGCATCCTCGCCCTTTATCTCGCACTCTTCTGCGGCCTTCTGCTCAGCGGTTCCGCTCTGGCCGTGGAGGCGGTGCGGGTCACCCTCGACGCGCCGGTGATCGACCTGACGACGGCGATCGAGCGCTACCGCTCGGACGGCGACCTGATCCAGATCTCGACGGCACCGGGCAAGGACGGCATCGTCCGCCGCATCGTCGTGAAGGCGCGCGATGCCGGCGCGCGGCCCGACTGGATGGTGTTCGCGCTCACCAACGACACCGACGAGCAGATCGAGCGCATCCTCGTCGCGCCGCATTTCCGGCTGGTCGATTCCGGCGTGGTCTGGCCCGATCTCGGCGGCTCGCGCATCGCGGCGATCACCGCGAGCCAGGGCATCCGGCCCGAGCGCAACGAGAACCCGGAAGCCGACGAGTTCGTCATCACCCTCGATCCCGGCACGACGATCACCTACGTCGCCGAGCTGCGCGGCCCGAACATCCCGCAGGTGCACCTCTGGGACCAGGACGCCTACCGCAAGAAGGCCGCCGGCCTGACGCTCTACAAGGGCATCATCATCGGCATCAGCGGCCTTCTGGCGCTGTTCCTCACCATCGTCTTCGTGGTCAAGGGCGCGATCATCTTCCCCGCGGCGGCCGCGCTCGCCTGGTCGGTCCTGGCCTATGCCTGCATCGATTTCGGGTTCCTGCAGCGGGTCTTCCCGGTCACCGAGTTGGCGGAGCGGGTCTACCGCGCCTCGGCGGAGGCGGTGCTGGCCGCGACGCTGCTGGTGTTCCTGTTCGCCTACCTCAACCTCTCGCGCTGGCACGTGCGCTACAGCCACGTCGCGTTCTTCTGGCTGACCTTCCTGGCAGGGCTCGTCGGCCTCGCCCTGTTCGATCCGCCGGTGGCGGCGGGCGTCGCGCGCATCTCGATCGCCGCGGTCGCCGGGGTCGGGCTGCTGCTGATCGCCTACCTTGCCGCCCATAACGGCTACGACCGCGCCATCCTGCTCGTGCCGACCTGGACGCTGCTCGTCGTCTGGGTCACGGCCGCCGGCTTCGCGGTGACCGGCCAGATCGGCAGCGAGCTGACCCAACCGGCGCTGATCGGCGGCCTCGTGCTGATCGTCATGCTGATCGGCTTCACGGTGATGCAGCACGCCTTCGCCGGCGGCGGCCTCACCCACGCCCTCGTCTCCGACACCGAGCGGCGGGCGCTGGCGCTCACCGGCGCCGGCGACGTGGTGTTCGACTGGGACGTGCCGGGCGACCGGGTCTTCGCCGGCCAGGAGATCGAGGTCCAGCTCGGCCTCAAGCGCGGCGCATTGGAGGGGCCGGCCGCGAACTGGCTCGGGCTGCTGCACCCGTTCGACATCGAGCGCTACTCGGCCACCCTCGACACCATGATCGAGGAGCGGCGCGGCCGCATCGTCCACGATTTCCGCCTGCGCACCTCGGGCGGGGCCTATTACTGGTACCGCCTCAAGGCCCGCCCGGTGATCGGCAACGACGGCGAGGTGATCCGCATCGTCGGCACCATCGCCGACGTCACCGAGATCAAGACCGCCGAGGAGCGCCTCCTGCACGACGCCGTGCACGACAGCCTCACCGGCCTGCCGAACCGCGAGCTGTTCGGCGACCGTCTCGATGCCGCGATCGCCTTCGCGAGCCAGGACCCGCGGCTGAAGCCGACGGTGATCGTCCTCGACATCGACCGGTTCAAGGGCATCAACGACGCGATCGGCCTCTCGGCCGGCGACTCGATCCTGCTCACCCTGTCGCGCCGCCTCGGCCGCCTGCTGCGGCCGCAGGACACGCTGGCGCGGGTGGCCGGCGACGAGTTCGCGGTCATCCTGCTGTCGGAACGCGATTCGGACCGCATCCTGGCTTTCGCGGAGATGATCCGCCGCGCCATCGCGACGCCGATCACCTATGCCGACCGCGAGATCTTCCTCACCGTCTCGATCGGCCTCGCGCTGCACGAGACCGGCGCCAGCCTCAAGCGCGACGAGGTGTTCAAGAACGCCGAGACCGCGATGGTCCAGGCCAAGCGCGGCGGCGGCGACCGCATCGAGGTGTTCCGCGCCGACATGCGCGCCGAGCGCTCGGACCGGCTGATGCTGGAGAGCGACCTCCGCCGCTCGCTCGAGCGCAACGAGATGAAGGTGCTGTTCCAGCCGGTCGTCCGCCTGGAGGACCGCACGGTGGCCGGCTTCGAGGCGATCCTGCGCTGGGATCACCCCAAGCTCGGGCGCATCCCGCCGGCCACCTTCATGCCGGTCGCGGAGGAGAGCGGGTTCGTCGTCAACCTCGGGATCTTCGCCCTCGAACGGACCGCGCTGGAGCTCGCCGCGTGGCAGCGCTCGCTCGAGGTCGACCCGCCGATCTTCGCCTCGGTCAACGTCTCGTCGCGCCAGCTGCTGCGGCACGACCTGCTGCACGACGTGAAGACGGTGCTCGCCCGCTCCGGCGTGATCCCGGGCTCGCTCAAGCTCGAGCTCACCGAGAGCCTGGTGATGGAGAACCCCGAATACGCCGCGCAGATGCTGACCCGCATCCACGATCTCGGCGCCGGGCTCTCGCTCGACGATTTCGGCACCGGCTACTCGGCGCTGTCCTACCTGCAGCGCTTCCCCTTCGACACGATCAAGATCGACCAGTCCTTCGTCCGCCAGATGGCCTCGGGCAAGACGGCGATCCTGCGCTCGATCGTGCGGATGGCCAACGAGCTCAACCTCGCCATCGTTGCCGAGGGTGCGGAGTCCGAGGCCGACGCCCAGGCCTTGGCCGAGCTCGGCTGCGACTACGCGCAGGGCTACGCCTTCGGCGAGCCGATGACGATGCTGCAGGCCCGCCAGCTCGTGGGGGCGGCACCGGAAGCCGCCTGATCGCGGTTTCATCCCCAGGTCGATTGCTCCGGCGTCCCGAACTCTTGCACCCCCGTCCCGCGGTCGCCCTTCGCGTTGAAGCCAAGCTTTCGGCGCCCTAACGCTCGATCGCCGGCCGATCCCGCAGAACCATGCGCGGACGGAGGGCCGATGGGGCTGTCGACATCATGAAAAAACTTCTCTTCTCCGCCGAAGGCCGGATCGGGCGCGCGACCTTCTGGAAGGGCATCCTCGGCTCGGTGTTCGGCGCCATCATCGTCGCGTCCGCGCTGAACTACGTGCTGGCCCAGATGATCCCGAACGAGGCCGCCGCAGGGGAAGGCTTCAAGGTCGATGGGCCGGCAGCGATCCCGTTCGTAATCCTGAATCTCCTCACCACGGTCTTCATCGTCTGGTCGTCGGTCTGCCTCGGGATCAAGCGCTACCACGACCGCGACAAGCCCGGCGTCTGGGTGCTGCTCTCGCTCATTCCGCTCGGCAACCTCTGGTACTTTATCGAGACCGGGTTCCTGCGGGGCACGGTCGGCCCGAACACGTTCGGCCCCGACCCGCGCGGCCGCGGCCTCGCGACGTCCGCGGGCCTGTCTCCGGCGATCTGACGCCGCTCGATCGACGCTGCGACGATCCCGAATCGGTGACGTCGCAGCGTTTCCGCGCGACGATGCGCACCCATTTCGGTCGGCGCCGGGTGCGCAGCCGAATTTTCAGAAGGCGGACGGGCGCCATGCTCGCCCGTCGCCGACCGGAGGAATCGGCGCGTGACAACCGCGATTTAAGCCTCCCTTAACCATGCCGACGGAAGGTTGTGTGGAGAAATGGCAGGGCGCACGACGCCCCTGCCGCGTGCTGGAGAACGGTGATGGCCGAAGCGGCAAGGCGGTTTCGCGAGACGAGCGGCTCCGATGTGGTACGCCGGCTGATCGCGCGCCCGATCCGCCTCGACGCGCCGCGCAGCGCCGCGCCGACCGCGTACGCCATGCCGGCTTATGAGCCGGCCGACGCCCAGCTCGAGGCCGCGTTCGCCACCTCGGAGCACGAGATGGCGGCCCTCGAAGACCTCGAATTCCAGGACGAGACCTTCGAAGGCGAGCCCGAGGAGGACGTCGTCGCGCGACTTCAGGCCGAGATGGCGGTGATGAAGGCCATCCTGATGGCCGAGCGGGCCGAGGCGGCTTCCCTGCGCGCCCGCATGGCGCTGCACGTTGAGCCGGAGCCGATCGGCGCGGAGGCGCGTGCCACCCGCGAGCGCTGGGCCGGCATGGTCGATCGCCTGCTGATGTCCCCGCGCTGATCGCCGCCATCCTCATGACATTCGGGAGACGACCATGAGCGCGCGCTGCTCGCTCGTCGTCAACGGCAAGTCCGTCCGCATCGCCACCGGCGACACCCCGCTCGATGCGGCGGTCGCCGACGGCATGATCGCGCCCGCCCAGGCGACCCACGGCGCCGCCGTTCCGGGACAGGGAGCGACTCCCGGGGCGCGCCGCGTCCCGGGCCGCCGCGAGCGGGTCGACCCGATCAAGCTGGCGCTTCCGGCCGGCCCGTCGATCCACGCGCATGCGGAGGAGCCGGCCCCGGCGGTCGCGATGCGCACAGGCACCGTCACCGAGGTCCGCGCGCTCACCGCGCATGTGATCGAGCTCGTCGTCACGGTGAGCAAGGACCTGCCGCTCGGACCCGGCGCCCAGGTCGCGCTCGCACTCGACGGCGTCGGCCTGCGCACCCTGTGCCCGACGCTGCGCGTCGACGGCTCGGCGGAACTCAACGAGCTGGTGTTCCACCTCGCACGGGACGAGGACGGCTGGTCGCTCGCCGATTCGCTGCCGCTGCATTCCGAGGTGAAGATTCGCGGCCCGGTCGGACGGGCGCAGTACCGCCCCGGCGGCGGGCGCCTCGTGCTGGTCTCGGCCGGCTGCGGCTTCGGGCAGATCTGGTCGATCGCCCGCGCCGCCCGCTACATCGAGCCGACCCGCGACCTCTGCGTCGTCGTCGGCGCGCGCGATCCGCTGGATCTCTACATGCGCGAGAGCCTGGAATGGCTGCGGGCCACGGGCGTCGGGCGCATCGTGCTCAGCGCCAACCGCAGCCGCCAGCGGCCGCCGGACGTGCGGCCCGGACCGCTCACCGCCCACCTGCCGGCTTTGCGCGCCACGGACGTGGTGCACGTGGCCGGCGACAGCTCGACGGTCGGCGCGGTGCAGGTTCTCGCGGCTGCCGTCGGCGCACGATGCTATCCGGTCCTGGTCGACGCGTAGATCGCCCAGACGCCCGCCTCGTTCTCGCTTTGCGACACGAGCCACCCTGAGCCTGAGCGGCTGGCCTGTGCAGCGATTCTCTTGAAGGGGCCCGCCCTTCCCTCCCCCCTTTAGCGGGGGGAGGGAAAAACCGCGGCGAGAGGCGTCCCCCTAGACCTGCACCCGCCAGATCTCCTGCGCGTATTCCCGCATCGACCGGTCCGACGAGAACCAGGCCATCCGCGCCGTGTTGCGGATCGCCTTGGCCCACCAGCCGGCCTGGTCCTTCCAGGCGGCGTCGATCTCGCGCTGGACCCGCCAGTAATCGTCGAAGTCGACGGTGAGCAGGTACTGGTCGCGGTGGCGCAGGTCGTCGGTCAGCGGCCGGAAGCGGTTCGGCTCGTCCGGCGAGAACCGGCCCGAGGCGATCATGTCGAGGGCGGCGGCCAGGCGCGGCGAGGCCTGGATCGCGTCGCGCGCGTAGTTGGTCTCGGCGATGCGGGCCTGAACGCCGGCGGCGTCGAGCCCGAAGATGAAGATGTTGTCCGCACCGACATGGTCGCGGATCTCGATGTTGGCGCCGTCGAGCGTGCCGACGGTGAGCGCGCCGTTGAGCGCGAGCTTCATGTTGCCGGTGCCCGACGCCTCCATGCCCGCGGTCGAGATCTGCTCGGAGAGGTCGGCGGCCGGGATGATCGCCTCGGCGAGGCTCACCGAGTAGTTCGGCAGGAACACCACCTTCAGGCGGTCGGCGACCTCGGGGTCGTCGTTGACGGCCTTGGCCACGTCCAGCGCCAGCTTGATGATCAGCTTGGCCTGGCTGTAGCTCGGCGCCGCCTTGCCGCCGAAGATCTTGACGCGGGGCGTCCAGTCCTTGTGGGGCTCGGCCTTGATCGCCTGGTAGAGCGCCACCGTCTCGATGACGTTGAGAAGCTGGCGCTTGTATTCGTGGATGCGCTTGATCTGCACGTCGAACAGCGCCGAGGGGTCGATGTCGATCCCGGTGCGCTCGGCGATGATCCCGGCCAGCGCCTGCTTGCGGCTGAAGCGGGCCGCCGCGTAGCGCTTCACGAAGGCCGGATCCTCGGCGAAGGCGTCGAGCCCGCGCAGCAGGCCGGGATCGTCGAGGACGCCGGGCCCGACCGCTTCCACCGCGAGGCGGGTCAGGCCGGGATTGGCGTTGTGCAGCCAGCGGCGGAAGGTGATGCCGTTGGTCTTGTTGACGATCTTGTCGCCGTCGAGCGCGTGCAGGTCGCGGAACACCGTCGAGCGCATCAGATCGGTGTGGAGCGCCGAGACGCCGTTCACCCGGCGCGCGCCGTGGAAGGCCAGGTGCCCCATCCGCACCCGGCGCCCCTGCGATTCGTCGATCAGCGAGACCGAGGCGAGGTGGGCGGCGTCGTGGCGGCCGTGGCGGCCCTGCTCCTCAAGGTGCATCCAGTTGATCAGGTAGATGATCTGCATGTGGCGCGGCAGCAGCCGCTCCATCAGCTCCACCGGCCAGGTCTCGAGCGCCTCCGGCAGCAGGGTGTGGTTGGTGTAGTTCAGCGTGTTGGTCGTGACGTGCCAGGCATCGTCCCACTGCAGCCCGTGATCCTCCAGCAGGATGCGCATCAGCTCGGGCACGGCGATGGCCGGATGCGTGTCGTTGAGCTGGATCGCGGCGTGGTCGTGCAGCGAGCGGACGTCGCCGCGCTCGGCCACGTGCCGCCGGACGAGGTCCTGCAGCGAGGCTGACGTGAAGAAGTATTCCTGGCGCAGGCGCAGCTCCTGGCCGGCGGTCGACGAGTCGCTCGGGTACAGCACCCGCGAGATCGCCTCGGCGCGCATCCGGTTGGAGACCGCGCCGACATGGTCGCCGCCGTTGAACTGCGCCAGATCGACCGGCGCCTCGCTTTCGGCCTTCCACAGGCGGAGCGTGTTCACGGTCTTTCCCCGCCAGCCGACCACGGGCACGTCGTGCGCCACCGCGAGCACCGTCTCGGCCGGATGCCAGTGCCGGCGGATCACGCCGTCCGAGACCGCCGCCATGGTGACGTGGCCGCCGAAGCCGATCGCGTAGGTCGCGTCCGGACGCACGAACTCCCAGGGGTTGCCCTCCGCGAGCCAGGTCTCGGGCGCCTCGCGCTGCCAGCCGTCCTCGAAGGTCTGGCGGAACAGGCCGTGGTCGTAGCGGATGCCGTAGCCGATCGCCGGGATGCCGATGCTCGCCATGCTCTCCATGAAGCAGGCGGCGAGGCGGCCGAGGCCGCCATTGCCCAGAGCCGCGTCGGGCTCGGCGCCCTTGACGGTGCCGAGGTCGACGCCCAGGCTCTGCAGGGCGGCACGCGTGGTCTCGACCAGGCCGAGATTGTTCATCGCGTCCGACAGGAGCCGGCCGATCAGGAATTCGAGGGAGAGATAGTAGACCCGCTTGTTCGGTACCGACGGGTCTGCGGCCTGGCAGGCGTCGACGATCCGGTCGCGCAGCGCGAGGGCGGTGGCCGCGAACCAGTCGCGCTCCCGCGCCGTCTCGGGAGACTTGCCGATCGCGTAGGCGAGCTTGGCGCGGATCGCTTCGCGGAGGTCGGCGACGGCATCGCCCGAGGCGGGCTGCGCCGGCTTGTCCCACACCTGCGGTTCACGGAACGGCACGGTGCTCGTCCGATCCGGCGCGTCGGATCGCTCGTCGCCGGGTACGGGTGCCAAGATAGCGTCTTTCAGCACGTGCAATCCCCCATCGTCGGCCCCGGCGCGTCTTCGCGTCTCGGGAGCGCCGCTTGCGTTCGTCGGCGGCGATCGACCCCTGTCCCGGATCGACGATCCTGCGGTCGCTCACCGGTCTTGTCGAGGCGTCGCTGGGGCTCGATCCCGTCGATGGCGGCGATCTGATTCGCCTTTGTGTCCTTTCAGACACAAGCACCGTCGCACCGAAACCCGACAGGACTTTGTCACGCCGGTGTTGAACTCCGGGTGAACCGTACCCCCGTCGCCTCCCGCCGGCGAAAACGCTAAAGCCGAGCCTGTCAACTTCGGGGATATCGCTCATGGCCGGCACGGTCTGGTGGAAGCGCGGCACGGTCTACCAAGTCTATCCGCGCTCCTTCCAGGACACGGACGGCGACGGGATCGGCGACCTGCCCGGCATCACCGCCCGGCTCGAGCATCTCGCCTGGCTCGGGGTCGACGCGGTCTGGATCTCGCCGATCTACCCGTCGCCGATGGCCGACTACGGCTACGATGTGGCCGACTATTGCGGGATCGACCCGCTGTTCGGCACGCTGGCCGATTTCGACGCCCTGGTCGCAGAAGCGCATCGGCGGCGGCTGAAGGTGATTCTCGACTTCGTGCCGAACCACAGCGCGATCACGCATCCCTGGTTCGCGGAAAGCCGCGCGTCGCGCACGAACCCGCGGCGCGACTGGTACATCTGGCGCGATCCGGCCCCGGATGGTGGGCCGCCGAACAACTGGCTCAGCAACTTCGGCGGACCGGCCTGGACCCTCGATCCGGCCACCGGGCAATACTACTACCACGCTTTCCTGAAGGAGCAGCCCGACCTGAACTGGCGCAACCCGGCGGTGCGGGCGGCGATGCACGACGCCCTCCGGTTCTGGCTCGAGCGCGGCGTCGACGGGTTCCGCGTCGACGTGATCTGGCACCTAATGAAGGATGCCGGATTCCGCGACAATCCGGCCAATCCCGACTTCTCGCCCGAGCAGCCGGAGATCAACCGCTTCGCCCAGGTCTACTCCGCCGACCGCCCAGAGGTGCTCGACGTCATCGCCGAGATGCGCGCGGTGCTGCGCCCCTACGGCGAGCGGGTGCTGATCGGCGAAATCTACCTGCCGATGGAGCGGCTGATGGCCTATTACGGCCCGGACCTCTCCGGCGCCGACATGCCGTTCAACTTCCAGCTGATCCAGACGCCGTGGAGCGCGGAGGCGGTGTCCGACCTCGTCGAGAACTACGAAGCCGCGCTGCCCGACGGCGGCTGGCCGAACTGGGTGCTCGGCAACCACGACCAGCCGCGCATCGCGGCCCGCGTCGGGGCGGATCAGGCGCGGATCGCGGCGATGCTGCTGCTGACGCTGCGCGGCACGCCGACGCTGTATTACGGCGACGAGATCGGCCTGGCCCACGTGCCGATCCCGGCCGACCGCGTCCGCGATCCGTGGGAGCGGAACGAGCCCGGACACGGCCGCGATCCCGAGCGGACGCCGATGCAGTGGGACGGCGAGGTCCATGCCGGCTTCTCGACGGTGGAACCGTGGCTGCCGCTCTCCGACGATGCGGCGGCCCGGAACGTCGACGCGCTCCGCGACGATCCGACCTCGATCCTCACCCTGTACCGGCGCCTCCTCGCGCTGCGGCGCGAGCACGCGGCGCTTTCGGTGGGCGCGTATCGCGGCATCGCGACCGAAGCGGCCGACGTGTTCGCCTATGAGCGGTTCGGCGATGACGGCGCGTTCCGCATCCTGCTGAACTTCGGCGGCGCCTCGCACATGCTGGCCCTGCCCGCCGACGAGACCTGGACGGTGCTTCTCTCGACCCGCGGGCATCGTGGCGGCGATGGCGCGGTCGCTTCCATCGCGCTCGGGCCGGACGAGGGGCTGATCCTGCAGAAGTGCTGAAACCGCGAACCTAAATGCCGCAGTGCAATGCGATGAACCGCGCATTAACGATCTGCCTGGCCTAGATTGTGCGTCGCAGCGGAAACCCGGCGGAGCACGAGGGCGTTGGCAATGTCGAGATCGGCTGCGGATGGAACGGTGCGCCAGGACCGATCCGCACGGCGCGGAAACCCATCGATGGTCGAGCCCCACGCGTACCACCCGGCCGCCGCGAACCTCGATCGGCCGATCCTGACGCCGTCGCACGCCCTGCCCGACCTTCGCACCGCACTCCAGCCCCGCATCCTCTACGCGACGCCGGAGATGGCCGACTTCGTGAAGACCGGCGGTCTCGGCGAGGTCGCCGGCGCGCTGCCGCGGGCGCTGCGCAAGCACTACGATGTCCGCGTCCTGATCCCCGGCTACCGGCAGGTGGTCGACGCGTTTCCAAACATGCCCGTCGTGGCGCGGCTCGACGGCTTCGCCGGCGTCCCGCCCTGCGACCTCGGCCTCGTCGAGACCGGCGACGGACTTCGCATCTACGTCCTACTCAGCCCCGGCCTCTACGAGCGCGACGGAACTCCCTACGGCAACGCCGACGGCGACTTCCCCGACAACGACCTGCGCTTCGCCCGGCTGAGCCTCGCCGCCGCCGAGATCGCGCAGGGCGCCGACCCGGCCTGGGCGGCCGATCTCCTCCACCTCAACGATTGGCAGTCGGCCCTCGCCCCGGCCTATCTCGCCTGGCGCCGGATCCGCGTGCCGAGCGTGCTGACGATCCACAACCTCGCCTACCAGGGCCTGTTCCCGCGCGAGACGATGGCGCGCCTCGGCATGCCTGAGGACGCCTTCGACATGAACGGCGTCGAGTTCTACGGGCAGCTCTCGTTCCTCAAGGCCGGCCTGTACTACGCCACCCACGTCACCACCGTGAGCGAGACCTACGCTCGCGAGATCCTGACGCCGGACTCGGGCTGCGGCCTCGACGGGCTGCTGCGCACGCGCGCCGCGCAGGGGCGGCTCGCCGGCATCCTCAACGGCATCGACGAGAGCTGGGACCCGCGCACCGATCCGCACCTCGCGACGCGGTTCGAGGCCGACGACTGGAAGGGCAAGCGCGCCAACGCGGAATCGGTGCGGCGCCAGTTCGGGCTCGCGGTCTCGCGCGGGCCGCTCTTCGCCATCGTCTCGCGGCTCGTGCACCAGAAGGGCATCGACCTCTCGATCCAGGCGGCCGAGACCATCGTCGCGGAAGGCGGACAGCTCGTGGCCATCGGCCAGGGCGAGGCGCGGTTCGAGGATGCACTGCGCGGCCTCGCCCGGCGGCACCCCGATTCGGTCGGCGTCCATGTCGGGTTCGAGGAGCGCGACGCGCGGCGGATGTTCGCCGGAAGCGACTTCCTGCTGATGCCGTCGCGTTTCGAGCCCTGCGGTCTCGCGCAGATGTACGCCCAGCGCTTCGGCTCGCTGCCGATCGTGCGCCGCACGGGCGGCCTCGCCGACACGGTCGAGGACGGCGTCACCGGCTTCACCTTCGCCGACACCTCGTCGAAGGGGTTCACCGGGGCCGTCCGCCGGGCGCTCGACACCTTCGGCCAGAAGAAGCGCCTGAACGCCATGCGCCGCACGGCGATGTCGCGCACCTTCGGCTGGGACGATGCCGCGGCCAATTACGGCACCCTCTACGGCCGCGCCTTCGGCAACGGCGCCGCCCTGCGCTGGCGCGCGGCCTGACCCGAGCCGCCGCTCACAAGGCCACGATCGGGACCACGACAAGGCCGAGGGCCGCGACGGCGACCGCCGCGTAGCGGACGAGGCGTCGGGGGGGCGCGACGCCCGCCTCGGCATCGGGCCTCAGGACCAGCGCGAAGATCGGCAGGATCGGCAGCAGGTAGCGTCCCTGGGGCCCGTCGATGCGCAGATCGCCGACATTGGTCCAGCTGAGATACTGCGAGATCAGGACGAGCCACAGGGCGAGCGCGGCGGCGAGCACCAGCAGCGCGAGGGTGGCGCCGCTTCCGCGGGCTCGCCCGGTGCCGGCCAGGGCCGCCGCGAGCGCGAGAATCCACAGCGCGTGCAGCACCACCGGAAGGTGGCGGTCGTGCCAGCGCAGGATGCCGACGACGCCCTCGGTCATCGTCGCGGCGTGCTTCACCGTCAGCAGGAAGCGCGCCGGCACGGTCAGGAAGCGCATCGGCTCCGCGATCAGCACCCGAAGCTGCGCCGCCGGGTCGGTGCCGTGGAAGGTGGCCGGACGGTCGCCGGGCCAGAGCGGGCCGGCCTCGTAGGGCGGCCGTGGAACCGGGGTCGCGATCGTCGCGGTGGCGTATGCGGTCCAGAGCACGGCCGGCAGGACGACCGCCGCGACCGCAGCCAGGCGCGAAAGCAGGCCGGCGCCGATCCGGTGCCCGGTTCCGCGCGGGAGCGGCAGGAGCAGGATCAGCGCGATCGGAGCGTAGGGCGGCTTCGTCAGGAGGATCAGCGCGATCAGGATGGCGGCGCTGGCGAAGCGTCGCCGCGCCCGCGGGTCGTCCGGCTCATGGGTGAGCAGCGCGACGGCCAGGATCGCGACGGCGACGATCAGCCCGTCCTGGTTGAACGAGGCGGCGAGCGACAGGGTCATCGGCAACGCGAGGAGGGCGAACAGCCAGGCCCGGCCGCGGCGTGCCACCGCGAGGGCGCAGAGGCCGATCAGCGCGTAGGCCGCCACGTCGAATAGGCGCCCGAGCCGGGCGGTGGCCCGGGCCGACAGGTCGAGGGCATGACCGATCCCGAGGCCGGCGGCCGCCGGCAGGTAGAAGACGGGGAAATAGGTGGCGATCGTGTAGAGCGGCGCGAAGGCGCCGGTCCGGCGCCAGGGCCCGGTGCCAACGGCCGGATCGACGGGCGGCGCCGCGATCTTGGCGTTGTCCGGCATGCGGGTGCGCGCCAGCTCTTCCCAGACGGGATCGACCCGGACGCCCGCCGCCATCGCGGATCGCCCGTCGGGGCCGACGATGGTCTCGCGATGCCCGACGATCTGCCCGTCGACGAGGCTCGCCGCGCGAATGAGGTGGGCGGGCTCGTCCGCCACCTCGCCGAGGGGGATCGCCAGCGCCAGCACCAGGCAGAGCGGCATCGCCAGGAGCAGGAACGCACCGAGCCAGAGACGGAGGTCGTCGGCTGCGCGGCCGGAAACCGAGCCGAGGGTCATCGCTCGGCGCCCTCGAACGGCCCGAGCGCGCTGCGCAGCCTCATCGTCAGGCCGAGGGTCGCCGCGATCCCGATCCCGAGGAGGATCGGCGAAAGCCATGCCGTTCCGCCGGTCGCGGCCAGGACGCCGCTGCGCCCGGCCGCGCCCGTGAGGACGCAGACGAAGAGGCCGGGCAAGGCTGCGAGCGTGCCGATGGCGTAGGCACCCGCGTGCACGGTGGTGAGGCTCAGGGCGAAGCTCGTCGGCGCGAACGGCAGGATCGGCGACAGGCGGATCAGGCCGACCGCCTTCCAACCGTCGGCAACGATTATCCGGTCGATGGCAGCCAGCCGGCGGCCGCCGGAAACCCAGCCCGCGAGGTGCGGGCGGAGCCACGACCGGCCGATGGCGAAGCTCGCGCCCGCGCCGAGCAGCGTCCCCGCCGTCGCGAGGGCGAAACCGAGGCCGGGCCCGTAGAGCGCGCCCGCCGCCACGCCGATGAGGGAGGCCGGTAGGATCCCGACGGTGGCGACGAGGGTTTGCGCGAGGACGAGGCAGGCCCATCCGGCCACACCGAAGGCCGCACCGGCGCTCATCGCTGCGTGGAGCAGGTCGAGGATCGTTCCGGGGAAGACCGCTCCGAGCACGATCGGGACCGCGATCGCAGCCAGAAGCACCCCGCCCGCCAGGACGAGGCGGGTGCGTGCGGCGTTCATCGCCGCGGCGTCCCGGTGGGGGCGAAGAGCGGTTCCCGGCGGATCCCGAGGCGGTGCAGGCGGTAGGCGAAGGCCGTCCGCAGCACGCCGAAGCCGTAGACGACGCTGCGGCGGAAATTGATCGACGAGGCTTCGGGGAAGTACCGCGTCGGGCAGGAGATCTCGCCGATCCGGAACTCGGCCTGCATCGCCAGGGCGAGCATCTGGTTGTCGAACACGAAGTCCTCCGAGCAGCGGTCGAGGGGGATCGTCTCGATCACCGTGCGGCTCCAGGCGCGGTAGCCGGAGTGATATTCCGAGAGCTTCTGGCCCATGAGGAGGTTCTGCAGCAGCGTCAGCACGCGGTTGGCGACGTACTTGTACCGCGGCATGCCCCCGACGAGGGCGCCCTTGCCGAGGATGCGGGAGGCGAGGACCGCATCGTACTCGCCCGAGACGATCATCGAGGCCATCGCGGTGACCAGGCGCGGCGCGTACTGGTAGTCGGGGTGGAGCATGACGACGATGTCGGCGCCCCGCGCCAGCGCCGCCTCGTAGCAGGTCTTCTGGTTGCCGCCGTAGCCGCGGTTGCGCTCGTGCCGGATGGTGTGGATGCCGAGGCCCTCGGCGATGAGGGCGGTCCGGTCGCGGCTCGCGTCGTCGATCAGGATGATGTCGTCGACGATGTCCTTGGGGATGTCGTCGAACGTCTTCTGAAGGGTCGCGGCCGCGTTGTAGGCCGGGAGGACGACGGCGATCTTCTGTCCGTGAAGCATGGATCCTGCTGACGTCGGCGCGCTTCGGGACGGTCCGTCGCGCTTGTGGTCGGGTCAATCGGCGCGGCGCAGCCGCGCGAGAAGGGCGGGAACGGCGCCGCCGAGCAGCGCCGCCGCGTGGACGACCTGCCCGGCCTCACGCAGGGACCGGCGACGCAGTGCCAGGGCGAGGCGCAACGGGATCTGGACCGCGAAGGTCGCCGCCAGCAGCGCGAGGGCGGTCGCCGCACCCTGGTGCTTGGCCGCATAGAGGATGCGGCTGCGCTGGATGTAGAACAGGCGCCGCGCCTTCACCTGCCGGGTCGTCCCCTGGCCGTCGTGCCGGACCGTCGCCTCGGCGACGTGGCGCACCGTGAAGCCCGCATCCCAGGCGCGGGCGCAGAGATCGACATCCTCGTAATAGACGTGGAAGCGCTCGTCGAAGCCGTCGAGCCGTTCGAACAGCGACCGGCGGATCAGCAGGAAGGCGCCCATCACCTGGTCGACCGGACCGGACGCGGCATGGTCCCATTCCGTCATGAAATGCGTCGGCACTCGGCTCGGCATCACCCGGTCGAGATAAAGCTCCTGGCCGATCAGGCTGCCCGCGGTCGGGCGCCTTGCGCACATCCGCTGCACACGGCCGGCTTCGTCGACCAGCTGTGCGCCGACGACGCCGACCGTCGGATCGGCGTCGAGCGCCGCCAGCGCCAGACGCAGCGCATCCGGCCCGACCTCGGTGTCGGGGTTGAGGAACAGGATCGCCGGCGCCCGGCCGACCGCCGCGCCCTGGTTGCAGGCGCGCCCGAACCCGGCATTGTCGGCGTTCCCGATCACGATGAGGCGCAGGTCCGGCCGCTCCAGGCCGTCGGCGGAGCCGTCGGTCGAGGCGTTGTCGACCACGACCACGTCCGTGGCGGGATCGTCGCCGGCGGCGGCCAGGCTGGCGAGGCAGGCGCGCACCAGGGGGCCGCCGTTCCAGTTGACGATCACGACGTCGATCGCGGGCGGTCGATCGGTGCGGGGCGTCGTCATGGCGCGTCGAAGGGGCGGCCGAGGCGGCCGCGGAAGCCATCGAGCACCGCCCCGGCCAGCCGCCGCAGCACCGCCGGGCGGTAGCCGCTGTCGCGCCAGTACAGGAGCGTCTGCACCGGGAGGTAGGCGACCTGGCGCAGCTTCCACGGCAGCGGGATGTGCCGCAGGCGCCAGCCGTAGACGGAGTTGCGCAGGTAGGTCGCCATGCGGAACAGCGGCTGGCGCGGCGTCTCGATGCCGAGGGCGCGGATCGTGCCGCCGCCGACGCGGTGGCCGATCGCGGCGTCCTGCGCCATCCAGCAGCCGTAGCCCACATCCCAGGCGCGAAAGCACCATTCGAGCTCGACGCCGTCGATGAAGTAGTCCGCCCGGAACGGCCCCACGGCGCGGAACGCCGCGACGTCGACGAGCGAGCCCGAGGTCGCGAGGAATTCCACCGGCACCAGCGTGCCGACGGCCTCCTGCCCGGGCCGGCGCCGAAACCGCGGCGGCTTGGCCTCGGCGTTTGCACGGCCCGGCACCGGTCCGATCACCGCGCAGGGCCGATTCTCCGCACGGAGCCGCGTGCGGGCATCGGCGAGCGCGCCGATCATCTCCGGCCCGACCTGCGCATCCTGGTCGAGCAGGAGGACGCCGTCCGCGCCGACCCGCGTCGCGGCCTCGACGACGCCGTTGAGGGCGGCGGCGATGCCGACGTTGCTCCCGGCCGACAGCAAGCGCACGCCGGCCGCTTCGAGCTTCATCCGATCCACGGGGCCGAGGCCGCCATTGTCGAAGGCGAGGACCGGATGCCGGCTGCCGGCATAGCGTCGGACGATGTCGTCGACCTGGTCTCGGCTCGGGTGGAACAGGGTCAGGCCGATGGCCAGCATCACGCACATCCAGGACAGGCCGCATCCGGCCTGCGGCCCGAGCCGATAACGGAAACGCACGCCCGAGGCGAGGCCCGGGCCGAGGCTCGGGCCCAGGCTCAGGTATAGGTGCGATCAGCGCTGGCCGAAGGTCGGGTCCTTGAACAGGTCCTTGTGCTCGCGGGGCTGCGAGCGCCAGTACTGCTTGGGCGCGCGCACCGTCTCGCCGAGCGCGGCCGCCGCGTGCCAGGGCCAGCGCGGATCGTAGAGCAGGGCGCGCGCGAGCGAGATCGCGTCCGCCCGGCCCTCGGCGAGGATCGCCTCGGCCTGGTCCGCTTCGGAGATCAGCCCGACGGCGATGGTGGCGAGCCCGGTCTCGGCCTTGATCCGCTCGGCATAGGGCACCTGGTAGCCAGGCCCGAGCTTGATCGCCTGCTTCGGCGAGACGCCGCCGGTCGAGACGTGGATCGCGGGGGCGCCGGCGCGCTTCAGGCGCTGGCCGAGCTCCACGGTCTCCTCGAGGTCCCAGCCGTCCTCGACCCAGTCGGTCGCCGAGACCCGCATCCACACCGGGTGGCCTGCGGGCACCACCGCCCGCACCGCCTCGAACAGCTCGAGCGGGAACCGCATCCGGTTCTCGAGGCTGCCGCCGTAGGCGTCGGTGCGCTGGTTGGCCAGCGGCGAGAGGAACTGGTGCAGCAGGTAGCCGTGGGCGCCGTGCAGCTCGAACGCCTCGATCCCGAGGCGCACCGCGCGCTTGGCGGTCGCGACGAAGTCGTCGCGGATGCGCTTGAGGTCCGCGCCGTCGAGGGCGTGCGGCGCCACCTCGCCGTCGCCGTGTGCCAGGGCGGACGGGGCTTCGGTGCGCCAGCCGTAGGGATGATCCGGCGCGATCTGCTGGCCGCCGTCCCAGGGCGCTCGGCTCGACGCCTTGCGGCCGGCATGGGCGATCTGGATGCAGACCGGGATCGGCGCGTACTCGCGGATCGCCGCCAGAACCCGACCGAGCGCGCGCTCGCAGCCGTCGGAGTACAGCCCGAGGTCCCACGCGGTGATCCGCGCCTCGGGCGACACCGCCGTCGCCTCCAGCGTCAGCAGCCCGGCGCCCGACATCGCGAGCTGGCCGAGATGCATCATGTGCCAGTCGGTCGCCTCGCCGTCGCGGGCCGAGTACTGGCACATCGGCGCGATCAGGATGCGGTTCTCCAGCGTCAGGTCGTCGAGCGTCAGCGGTTCGAACAGGCGGGCGGTCATCGGCAACTCCGGGTTGCGGGGGCATCGGCTGTGTGCCGCACTCTCGGGATGGACGCCAGCTCGCCGCCTCATGCCGGCCCTTCGCGCCGTAGCCGGGCGCGGCTCACCCCTCCCCGATCCCGCGGGCCTTCAGGCTCTCGCCGATCTCGTCGAGCACGCCGGCATCGTCGATGGTCGCCGGCATGGTCCAGGGCTCGTGGTCGGCGATGCGCTTCATCGTGGCGCGCAGGATCTTGCCCGAGCGCGTCTTCGGCAGCCGCTGGACCGTCAGCGCCAGCTTGAACGCGGCCACGGGCCCGATCTCGTCGCGGACCTTGGCGACGAGCTCACGCTCGATCTCCGCCGGATCGCGCGCGACCTGGGCCTTGAGCACGACGAAGCCGCAGGGCGCCTCGCCCTTGAGCGCGTCGCGGATGCCGATGACGGCGCATTCGGCGACATCGGGGTGGGCGGAGAGCACCGCCTCCATCCCGCCGGTGGAGAGGCGGTGGCCGGCGACGTTGATGATGTCGTCGGTCCGCCCGAGCACGGTGATGTAGCCGTCGGCGTCGATCACGCCCGCGTCCGAGGTGTCGTACCAGCCCGGGAAGGTCTCGAGGTAGCTCGTGCGCATCCGGGCGTCGGAGCCCCACAGGGTCGGCAGGCAGCCCGGCGGCAGCGGCAGGCGGATCGCGATGGTGCCCATCGTGCCGGCGGGCACCGGCTTGCCGCCCTCGTCGAGCACCTGCACGTCGTAGCCCGGCATCGGCACGCAGGTGCTGCCGTGCTTGACCGGCAGCATCCCGAGGCCGACCGGGTTGCCGGCGATCGGCCAGCCGGTCTCGGTCTGCCACCAGTGGTCGATGACGGGCCGGTCGAGCACCCGCTCGGCCCAGGCGACCGAATCCGGGTCGGCGCGCTCGCCGGCCAGGAACAGGGTGCGGAAGCGCGAGAGGTCGTGGCCGGCGACGTGGGTGCCCTTCGGGTCCTCCTTCTTGATCGCCCGCAGCGCGGTCGGCGCGGTGAACAGGCAGACGGTCCCGGTCTCGGCGACGACCCGCCAGAACGCGCCGGGATCGGGGGTGCCGACCGGCTTGCCTTCGTAGAGCACCGTGGTGCAGCCGTGTAGGAGCGGCGCGTAGACGATGTAGGAATGCCCGACCACCCAGCCGATGTCGGAGGCGCAGAAGTAGGTCTCGCCGAGCTGGACGCCGTAGAGGTTCGGCATCGACCAGGCCAGCGCCACGAGGTAGCCGCCGGTGTCGCGCACCACGCCCTTGGGCTTGCCCGTCGTGCCGGAGGTGTAGAGCACGTAGAGCGGGTCGGTCGCCGCCATCGCGACGCAGTCCGTCGACCGTCCCGAGGCCGCGGCGACCGCCTCGGCCCAGTCGCGGTCGCGCCCCTCGACGAGGCTCGCGGCCGCTTGCGGACGCTGGAGGATCAGGCAGGCGGCGGGCTTGTGCTTGGCCGCGGCGAGCGCCGCGTCGAGCAGCGGCTTGTAGGCGACCACCCGGCTCGGCTCGATGCCGCAGGAAGCGGCGAGCACCACCTTCGGCGCCGCGTCCTCGATCCGGACGGCGAGCTCGTTGGCGGCGAACCCGCCGAACACCACCGAATGCACCGCGCCGATCCGGGCGCAGGCCAGCATGCCGAACAGGGCTTCGGGCACCATCGGCATGTAGAGGATCACCCGGTCGCCGCGCACCACTCCGAGGTCGCCGAGTACCGCCGCCAGGGCGGAGACCTCGCGAAGCAGCTCCGCGTAGGTGATCGCGCGCTTGGTCCCGGTCACCGGCGAATCGTACCGGATCGCGACCTGGTCGGCCCGGCCGGCCGCGACGTGACGGTCGACCGCGTTCCAGCAGGCGTTCAGCGATCCGTCCGGGAACCAGCGGCCGTAGGGGCCGGAGGCGGCGTCGAAGGCCCGCGTCGGCCGGGTCGCCCAATCGATCGCCCGCGCCGCGTCGAGCCAGAACCCCTCGGGATCGCGCATCGCGGCGGCGTGCACGTCGGCATAGCGCGACGGCGCATCGGCGGAGGGGTCGGTCGGCATGGCAGCTCCTCGGGGCGACCTCTTCACGGGGCGCCTTACGGGGCGAGCCTAGCAGACTCGCGCTCGCCGCAGGATCGGCGGACCGCACAAAAAAGCCGCGCCGTCAGGGACGGCGCGGCGGACCTCGGTGCCGTGCTGGGGATCAGGCGCGTCAGTGCAGCGTGTCGACGTCGGCCTGCAACCGGTTGATCTCGTCCTTCAGGAGAAGCTTTCGCCGCTTCAGCTCCGCGATGCGAAGGTCGTCCTCGGACGGCCTCAGCGTCGCCTGGTGGATTTCCCGTTCGAGGGCTTCGTGCTTCCGGGTGAGCTGGCTCAGATGCGTCTGCAGCGACATGAGTCGTGTCTCCTGTCATCGTTCCGACCGGTCGAATCTCGCACATGTCGAGCCGGCTGTCGAAGGCAATCCTCAGCCTATGCCTCACGAATGCTTGCCGCTCGGGCGTGCCTGACGCATGCTCGCTCCAGGCACGCGGCGGGTTTCGAAGGCGACGATGACGGTTGAGTTGGTCCCGGATGAGCAGTCCGAACTGGACGTCGAGCTGGCGCGGCTGAGGCAGGAGCACCGCGACCTCGACGACGCCATCGACGCCCTCGAGCGCAACGTCGCCGGCGATCAGCTGCAGATCCAGCGGCTGAAGAAGCGCAAGCTCACGCTGCGCGACCGGATCGCCTTCGTCGAGGACCAGATCACCCCCGACATCATCGCCTGATGCCGGTGGATGCCGCCGCGCCTCGCCTTGCCGCGTCGGGCCCGCGCCTGTAAGCGGCGAGCTTGCCAGCGGCGGATTCGGGCTCACGGGCCTCCTTCGCGCAGAGAATGGGTTTGACGCGGATGGTGCCGGCGCCTGCGGTCGCGATCATCATGGGCAGCCAGTCCGACTGGGCGACCATGCGGCACGCCGCCGAGACGCTCGACGCGCTCGGCGTCGCCCATGACGCGCGCATCGTCTCGGCGCATCGCACGCCGGACCGTCTGGTGGCCTTCGCCAAGGGCGCGAAGGCGGCCGGCTTCCAGGTGGTGATCGCGGGCGCCGGCGGTGCCGCGCACCTGCCCGGCATGGCCGCCGCGATGACGAGCCTTCCGGTCTTCGGCGTGCCGGTCGAATCCAAGGCGCTGTCAGGACAGGACAGCCTGCTCTCGATCGTGCAGATGCCGGCCGGCATTCCGGTGGGGACGCTGGCGATCGGCCGGGCCGGCGCGGTCAACGCCGCGCTCCTGGCGGCCGCCGTGCTCGCGCTGTCCGATGCCGACCTCGCCGCCCGCCTCGATGCGTGGCGCGCGGCCCAGACTGCATCCGTCGCCGAACGGCCGGAGACCGAGACCCCGTGACCACGAAGACCATCGCGCCCGGCAGTACCCTCGGCATCGTCGGGGGCGGCCAGCTCGGCCGCATGATCGCGCTCGCGGCGGCGAATCTCGGCCTCAAGGTCCACGTCTACTGCCCCGACGCCGACAGCCCGGCCTTCGACGTCGCGGCCGCGACCACCTGCGCGGCCTACGACGACTCCGAGGCGCTGGCGCGGTTCGCGCGAAGCGTCGACGTGGTCACCTACGAGTTCGAGAACATCCCGCGCGAGACCGCCGACCTGCTGGCGGCGCACGCGCCGCTTCACCCGAGCGCCTCGGCGCTGGCGACGACGCAGGACCGGCTGTCGGAGAAGGACTTCATCAACCGCCTCGGCATCCCGACGGCGCCGTTCCGCGCCGTCGACACGCCGGACGACTTCGCCCGTGCGCTCGACGCCATCGGCCGCCCGGCGGTGCTGAAGACCCGCCGCTTCGGCTACGACGGCAAGGGCCAGCGCATCATCCGGACGGAGGCCGAATCGGATCGCAACGCGATCTTCGCCGAGTTCGGCGGCGCGGCGCTGATCCTCGAAGGCTTCGTCGCGTTCGAGCGCGAGGTCTCGGTGGTGGCCGCACGCTCGGCCGACGGAAGCTTCGCCGCCTTCGACCTGTGCGAGAACGAGCACCGCAACCACATCCTGGCCGTCACCCGCGCGCCGGCGCCGGGGATCGCGCCGGAGACGGCGCAGGCCGCCTTCGCCATCGCCAGGACGATCGCCGACGCCCTCGACTACGTCGGGGTGCTCGCTGTCGAGATGTTCCTGGTGCGCGAGGCCGACGGCGGCGAGCGGCTCGTCGTCAACGAGATCGCGCCGCGGGTGCACAATTCCGGGCACTGGACGATCGAGGGCGCCGCGACCTCGCAGTTCGCGCAGCACGTGCGCGCGGTCTGCGGCTGGCCGCTCGGCGATCCGTCCCGCCCCGGCGGACTGCGCGCCGAGATGCGCAACCTCATCGGTGACGAGGTTTCGGGCTGGCGGTCGCTGCTGGCCGAGCCCGGCGCGCATCTGCATCTCTACGGCAAGGGCGAAGCCCGGCCCGGCCGCAAGATGGGCCACGTCACCCGCCTCGAGCCCTGAAATCCGATGCATCCGCACAACAGCGGATGCTTCGCGTGCGCTCTGCTCCCAAGATCGCAAGGTCTTTTCCAGTCGAGCCATATGTTCGCCACATCGGCCCGCATCAACGGGTCCGTCGCCCGTGCTTAATCGGGCGTTCACCGCGATGCGCGAACGTGCCGGAGCCTACGCGACCGGATCGGACCGGTTCCGTGTCGGCCGCGCCGCTCGGGGTGCGTGGATCAAGGTTCGGGCGTGCTGCAGACTTGAGCACCGTGCCGAGGGGAATGGGGCGATGACGTCAGACAGCGTGCGGTTTCAACGGTCGGCCCTGCTCGGCCTCGCTGCGCTCGCGAGCGTGGCGCTCGCCGGCTGCGAGACCGTGGGGAGCGCTGCCGGCCCACGGCAATTCGCGGTGCTCGAGGCGGACACCACGGGCGCGACCAACGTCAACATCGCCTCGCTGACCGAGGTGGTGCAGCGCAACCCGAACGACGCCGCCGCCTACAACACCCGCGGCGCGGCCTATGCCCGCGCGGGCCAGTTCAACGACGCGATCGGCGACTTCACCAAGGCGGTGCAGATCGACCCGAATTCCGGCTCGGCCTACAACAACCGCGCGCTGGCCTATCGCCAGACCGGCCGCAACGACGCGGCGCTGCAGGACTTCACCAAGGCGATCGCCTCCGACCCGAATTACGGCCCCGCCTATATCGGCCGCGCCAACGTGCTGCGGGCGCAGGGCGACCTCGATGGCGCGATGAGCGACCTCAACGTGGCGATCCGCCTGATGCCCGAATCGGCCGAGGCGTATCATGCCCGCGGCCTGGTCCGGCAGAAGCAGGGCCAGAACACCGCCGCCATCGGCGACTTCGACGCCGCGATCGACCGCAATCCCTTCGTCAGCGCGCCCTACGCCGCCCGCGGCCAGAGCCTGATAGCCACGAACCAGTACGACAAGGCGATCGAGGACTACAACGCGGCCCTCAACGTGAACAACAAGGACGCGACCTCCTGGGCCTATCGCGGCCTCGCCTACGAGAAGTCGAACCGCAAGAAGGAAGCGATGGAGAACTACCAGCGCGCCTCCACCATCGACCCGAGCAACCCGATCGCCCGCCAGGGCCTCGGCCGGGTGCAGGGCGGCGTCGGCTCGCTGTTCAACTGAAGCCCGAGGTTTGCTCGAACGAAGAACGCCGCGCGAGAGCGCGGCGTTCTTCGTTTCGGATCGCGATGACCACCACCGCGCGAACAGCCGAGATAACCAAGACCGTAGGGTGAAAGCGACAGGAAAATGACGACCTTTGCCGCCATCGGGCCGAGGAACACCCATGGCGCCGGCGCTCGAAACCTGTCACACTTCGTCGGATGCCGTACTTCTACTGTCATCTACGTGGCCCGAGCGGTTATGAACGCGACGAGATCGGGCTGGAATTCGCCGACCTCGATGCGGCGTATCTCGAGGTCTGCCGCGCCATCCTCGACATGGCGGCGGAGCTGGCACGGTCCGGCCACGACCCGATGCCCTACGCCTTCGAGATCACGGATGCCGACGGCCTCCTGCTCATGGACGTCCCGTTCCGCGAGATGCTGAGCAAGGGTCTCCGAAGCAGGCGTCGGCTTCTTCCCGCCCGTCGGCCACGCAGCGCCGCGAGATGGTGCGGGCGGTGCGTCTGCGCGCAGCCGTCTCCGACTCGATCGATCGCCTGAGCCAGACGATCCGCATGTCCCAGCTGATCGTCGCCCGGTCGCGCGCGAGCGGCGCGGCCGATCCATGGGGCGCCTCGCCGCGATCGGGTGCCGTCGCCTCTTAGGTCAAGTCACGCCGAGCGCAGGGCGGCGATGCCGTCGGCCAGCGCGTCCACCTGCGCCGCGTCGTGCGCCGCCGAGAACGCCACCCGCAGCCGCGCGGTGCCGGCCGGGACGGTCGGCGGCCGGATCGCCACCACGAGGAAGCCCTGCGCTTCGAGGGCGGCCGAGCGCGCGAGCGCGGCCTGCGCCTCGCCGACCATTACCGGCACCACGGCGCTTTCGGCCTCCGGCAATCCGAGCCGCGCGGTGAAGCGGCGGGCGAGCGCCAGGGGCTTGGCACCCCGCTCCGGCTCCGCCTCCAGAATCGCCAGAGCTTCGAGGGCGGCGGCCGCAGAGGCCGGCGGCAGCCCGGTGGTGTAGACGAAGCTGCGGGCGCGGCTGGTGAGCAGGTCGATCACCGCCTGCGACGCGCAGAGATAACCGCCGTAGGAGCCGAGCGACTTCGAAAGGGTGCCCATCTCCAGCGGCGCCCGCGGGCCGCCTTCGACGACGCCGAGCCCGTGCGCGTCGTCCACCAGCGTCCAGGCGTCGTGGTCGTCGCCGAGCCCGAGGATGTCGCCGAGCGGCGCGCGGTCGCCGTCCATGCTGAACACCCGCTCGGTCAGGATCATCGCCCGGCGATGCTGCGCGCGATGCGCCGAAAGCAGGCGGCCGAGGTCGGCGACGTCGTTGTGCCGGAACGTCAGGATCGTCGCGCCCGAGATCCGCGCACCGCCCCACATGCAGGCATGGGCGAGTTCGTCGACGAGGATGAGGTCGCCCCCACCGACCAGCGCCGGGGTGATCCCGAGGTTGGCGAGGTAGCCGCTGCCGAACACCAGCGCCGCCTCGGTGCCCTTGTGCGCGGCGAGCCGCGCTTCGAGCGCGGTCAGCAGCGGATGGTTGCCGGTCACCAGCCGCGACCCGCCGGAGCCGGCGCCGTAGGCGGCGACGGCAGCTTGCGCGGCCGCGATCACCCGCGGGTCGTGGCTCAGGCCGAGATAATCGTTGCAGGAGAACGAGACGAGCCGGCGCGCGCCGCGCTCGGCCATCGCGTCGGCGGCGCGGATCGTCGGCACCAGGCGGCGGCGGAGGGCGGCGGCATCCAGGCCGGAAAGCTTGTCGCGGGCGAAGGATTCGAGGCTCGACATCGGGCCTCAAAGCCCCGCGGCGCCGGCCGGAGTCAAGTCCGGCTTCGCGCCCGGTTGACCGTCGCGCGGCATGCCCGCATCGATCTGCGGATGCCGACCGACGATCCGAGCGCCGCGCCCCTGTGGCGCCCCTACACGCAGATGAAGCATGCGGCGCCCCCGCTGGAAGCGGTGCGCACGCACGGCTCGCGCATCGTGCTCGCCGACGGGCGGGCGCTGGTCGACGGCATCGCCTCGTGGTGGACGGCGGTGCACGGCTACAACCATCCCCACATCGCCGCGGCGGTCTCCGAGCAGCTCGGCACCATGCCGCACGTGATGTTCGGCGGGCTGACGCACGCCCCGGCCGAGCGTCTAGCGCGCCGGCTCGCCGGCTTGCTGCCCGGCGACCTGAACCACGTGTTCTTCACCGATTCCGGCTCGGTCGCCGTCGAGGTCGCCCTGAAGATGGCGGTGCAGCTCTGGCTGAACCGCGGCGAGGCCGGCCGCACCCGCATCCTCGCGTTCCGCGGCGGCTACCACGGCGACACGGTCGGGGCGATGTCGGTCTGCGACCCCGAGGAGGGCATGCACCGCCGCTTCGGCGCCTTCCTGCCGAGCCAGCTCTTCTCCGACCTGCCGCGGACCGAGGCGGAGGCGGCCGCCCTCGACGGCATCCTCGCGCGCCACCGCACCGAGCTCGCCGCGGTGATCGTCGAGCCGCTGGTGCAGGGTGCGGGCGGCATGCGGATGCATCCGCCCGAGGTCTTGGCGACGATCGCGCGCCTCGCCCGCCGCCACGGCCTGCCGCTGATCGTCGACGAGATCTTCACCGGCTTCGGCCGCACCGGCACGCTGTTCGCCTGCGAGCAGGCCGGCATCGTGCCCGACATCCTGTGCCTGTCGAAGGCGCTGACCGGCGGCACGTTGGCGCTCGCGGCCACGATCGCCACCACCGAGGTGTTCTCCGCCTTCTGGTCGGACGATCCCGGCGCCGCGCTGATGCACGGCCCGACCTTCATGGCCAACCCGCTCGCCTGCGCGGCCGCCAATGCCAGCCTCGACCTGTTCGCGCGCGAGCCGCGGCTCGAGCAGGCCCGCGCGATCAGCACGCGCCTCGCGGAAGGGTTCGAACCGCTCCGTGGGCGGCCGGGCATCGCCGACATCCGCACGCTCGGCGCGATCGGCGTGGTGCAGTTCGCCGAGCCGCCCGACCTCGCGACGCTCAAGGCGCGGCTCGTGGAGCGCGGCGTCTGGGTGCGCCCGTTCGGCGACGTCGTCTACCTGACGCCGGCGCTGACCATCGGCCGGGACGACCTCGACCACCTGATCGAATCCGTCGTCTCGGTATCCACGGGGGTCGCGTCGCACAGGGCGATTTGACGGGCACCATGACGCGGGCTGCGGCGAGGAAGGCGGTGCTTCGCGAAGGAATGGGATCCCACCCACTCAAGGCCGCGCCGGATGTCGCATCTCGCCGGCACGCACGGGGGGCGGTTCAGCGCTGACCGTCCCGATCTCAGGATCCAGTACAGCGTGCCGCTCCAGACCACGCAAACGGCCGATCCGATCGCGACTCCGCCATCAAGCGCGGCGACGAGGTCGTAGAGCGGCCGCGCGGCGATCGCCGTACCGAGGAGCGTCCAACCCGCTGCGATGATGATAGGCCTCTTCCTGATCGCCCGTCCGTCATCGAATGCCGATGGCATTCGCCGGGTTTCCAGCCACCATTTCATCAGAGGCGAACAAGCGGCGCTCGCGGCGGTCGCCAGCGCTCCAGGCCGCGAGTCGAGTCGTACGGCCAGCACTGTGGAAATGCTGAGAATGGCGAGGGGGAGAAGTTGCTCGAGGTCACGCCGTCGCATGGCATCCTCCGATCCGTCGTCGCGGTCGGGGGCCGGAACCGCGCCGAGATCGACGATCCGGAGGCGCTCCATTATCACGGAATGATTACCTAGCGATAGAGATCGCAGCCGCCCGTGTCGCCGAACGCCGCGCTGCGGGTCGCCGGCACGAAGCGGGGACATCGCCGGATCGGCGGCGGATCGTTGCAGGGCGGAGCGACGACCTTCGGCCGTCATCCACGGGAAAGACTTTCCGACCCGATGTCGGTGGCATTCGACCTGCCACGGACGCTTCGAGGACCGGCCAGCGTCGCTGCAACCGGAACGCCCCTCTGCCGTTGGACATCCAGGATGAGGGTGCGGCGGGGGGCGTGTCCCGGCGACGCTCCCGGACCAAAACGCTGGAGATGCATATCGTGACGAGCGAGCAGACGAGTCCCCACGAAGACCGGCCCGTGATCCTCCTCGTCGAGGACGAGGCGCTGACCATCATGGATCTCGGCGACGTTCTCGAGGGTGGCGGCTACGAGACGGTGCAATGCGCATCGGCCGAGCGGGCGATGAGCATCCTTCAGGCGCGGCCGGACATCTGCGGCCTCGTCACCGACGTGGAGCTTTCGGGCAAGGCCAACGGCTTCGACCTCGCCAGCTCCGTCGCCGAGGCGCGGCCGAAGCTGCCGATCCTGATCGTCTCCGGCCGCGCCGCGCCCGACCCGGCCCGGATGCCGGCCGGCGCGCACTTCATCGCCCGCCCGTGCAGCGGCGAGGACATCCTCGACCAGCTCCGCCGCCTCATGCCCTGCTGAGGCCTCATGCCCTGCTGAGCAGGGGATCGCCGCCCCGACCGTCATCCCAGCTTCACACGCCCGAGGCACAGCCGGCCGCGAACGAGGCCGGTCCCGTTTCCGGGGCCGGATTTTCGGCGTGTTCGGTCGTGCAGCGCGGAGTATGGGATGTCAGCGGCGGACGAGATCCCGGCAGCCGCGCCGGTCATCGAGAACCCGGGGCTCCCCGTGAACGGCAAGGCGAAGAACCGGAAGGACGGGCGGCCGGCTCCCGACGCGGCGCGGATCAAGCGCAAGAGCCGCGACGCCTCGGCTGAGCGCCCCGGTGAGGTCCCGGCTCCGAGCCCCGAAACGGCGGCCGCGAAGCGGCCCGGATCGAAGCCACCGGGCGCCAAGAGCGTCGGCTGGGCGCTGGTCCAGGCGGCGCGCCTGCATCGCGCCCGCATCGGCGACCGGCTGGCGACGCTCGACCTGTTCGCCGGCCAGGAGCAGGTCGTGCAGGTGCTCGCGGCCTCCGGCACGATGACGATGGGCGACCTCGCCGCGACCTTGCGCGTGCGCCCGCCGACCGCATCGAAGACGATCTCGCGGCTCGCCGCCCTCGGCTTCGTCGAGCGACGCGCGGAGGCCGGCGACGGCCGCATCGTGCGCGTGCGCCTCACTGAGGCGGGCCTCGCCAAGGCGGAGGCGATCGAGGGCATCTGGGACGCGGTCGAGGCGGAGCTGCTCGCCGGCCTCGACAACAAGGAGCGGCGACGCCTGCGCAAGCTCCTGCGCAAGGCCGCCAAGGGACTCGCCGAGGCCGGCGGGCTGACCGGGCACGAGACCGAGGCCGATGCGGAAATCGAGGCCGACGAGGACGAAGCCGACGCGCTCGCCCCGATCCCGGCGCACTGACGCGGCGCCGTTCGGAGCCGCTGCACACGATGGCCGCGGGCGATACGCTGCGGGCACGCCCACGCCCCTCGCCGTCGCCGTCGTGATCGCCGCACGCCTTGCCGGACCCACCGTCGCCGGCGATGCGATGCCGAGGCGGGTCGGGGCCTGCGCGACGACGGTGATTCCCGCGATCGGGAGGCGCTTCGGCGCTCCGCTGATGAGACCCAAGAGCAAGGCCACCGACGACGGCACCGGCGTCGAGCTTGGAAACGGCGTCGAAGCGTGTCCTACGTCTTCGTCCCGGCGGTCGCGGACGCGAAGGTCGGCGATCCTGTGAAGACCTGCCCGGTCTCGATCCCGAAGGGCGATGACCGCGGCAAGGTCTTCACGACGACCAACCTGCGCACGCAGGATTTCCGGACGCTCGGCGATTCCCGGCACCTGTGCGGCGGCGCCGGGCCGGACCGCCGCGAGGGCAGGTCCGCCCCGGCGAGCTAGGTCCGCCCCGGCGACGGCGAGTCGCCTATCGGCCGAGCGGCTGGATGCTGTTGGCGATCGCCTTGAGCTGCGCCGCGTACTTCGTCTCGCCGGCGGGCGAGCCCCAGTAGGACAGCATGCCGACCTTGGTCTCCGACAGCACGATGATCGACAGGCTCACCTTGGTCGGGCCGTCCTTGTCGACGCCGTCCCAGCCGAGATCGACCACGTCGAAGCCGTTGATCTTGGCTTCGGACTTCTTCTGCGACTTCGGATCGATCTTCACACCGCTCTCGGCGAAGAACTTCACGCCTTCGACGATGGCGTTCTCGAGGTTCTTAAGGTTCTGCACCTCGAAAGCGACGTAGATCGACGTATCCGGGGACGTCGCCTGGGCACCCTTCTCGATTTCCTCGGGCGACCACGCGTTAGGGAGGTCGATCGTCACGATCGGCTTGGTGTCGGGCAGCTCGAACGGCTTCGCCGACGCGGTGGATGCTGGGTTTGCGAAAAGGAATCCAAGAACCGCCGTCGTCGCAATGATGTTTCTCAAGACAACCTCCCCCGTCGCCGATCGCGGCGCGCGCGAAGAGCCGTGGACGACGGTGCATCGAGAGTCGAGGGGCCTCGGAAAGGTCATGCACCGCCGAGATCGATCCGGCGCGGTCGGCGATCCGCAACCGCTGGCACGAGTCCCGCATGGTGCATGGCGATCCATGCGTGCGCGCCCTCGCGGCGGGCGCCGAAACGACGGATCATCCCGAATGATATGACGGGCGGTTGACCCGGTGCCGTTTTCTTAGGCATCCAAGGGTCGTCGATCCCGCCGAGACCGGTCGCTTCAGGGAGTTGCGTTTGTCGATGTCACGGATCCGGACGTTCGCGGCCGCCGCCGGCCTTGCCCTGGCCTTCGGGATGGCGCCGGCCCAGGCGGCCAACGTCTTCCGCTTCGCCTTCCAGGGCGACATCAAGTCCCTCGATCCGTATTCGCTGAAGGAAAGCTTCACGATCGGCATGCACGCCGCGGTCTATGAGGCGCTGATCACCCGCGACAAGGATCTCAACCTCGCGCCCGGCCTCGCCGAATCGTGGGAGACGCCGGAGCCGACGCGCTGGCGCTTCCACCTGCGCAAGAACGTCAGCTTCCACGACGGCTCGCCCTTCACCGCCGACGACGTGCTGTTCTCCGCCGACCGGGTCCGGGCCGCCGGATCGAGCTTTACCACCAACATCCCGTCCGACGCCAAGTTCGTGAAGGTCGACGAGCACACCGTCGACATGGTGCTGGCGAAGCCCAACCCGATCGCGGTCTACCAGTTCTCGACCTGGTACATCATGTCGAAGGCCTGGGCGGAGAAGAACAACGCCGTCGCGCCCTCGCCCGTGAGCGCGGCGTCGCCGAGCTACGCCACCCTGCACGAGAACGGCACCGGCCCGTTCGTCATCACCGAGCACCAGCCCGGCGTCCGCACCATCTTCAAGAAGTTCCCCGGCTACTGGGGCAAGGTCGAGTCGAACCTCGACGAGGCGGTGTTCACCACGATCTCGAACGACGCCACCCGCGTCGCGGCCCTGCTCGGCGGCGAGGTCGACTGGATCGACCCGGTGCCGCTGCAGGATCAGCAGCGCGTCAACGCCAGCGGCAACGCCACGGTGATGACCGGGCCGGAGCTGCGCACGATCTTCCTCGGGATGGATCAGGTCCGCGAGGAGCTCAAGGATTCGAGCGTCAAGGGCAAGAACCCGTTCAAGGACGTGCGCGTGCGCGAGGCGATGTACCTCGCCATCGACGAGGACACGATCGCCAAGCGAGTCATGCGCGGGCAGGCGACGCCGACCGCCCTGATGATCGCGCCCTCGCTCTACGCGCGCTCGGCCGAGTTCAAGCGCCCAACGACGGACGCGAAGCGGGCCAAGGCGCTGCTCGCCGAGGCCGGCTACCCGGACGGCTTCACCGTCCCGATGGATTGCCCGAACGATCGCTACGTCAACGACGAGGCGATCTGCCAGGCGGTCGTGTCGATGCTGGCCCGCGTCGGCGTGAAGGTGAACCTCAACGCCCAGCCGAAGGCCAAGTACTTCGCCAAGGTGCTGGCGCCGAACTACGACACCGCGTTCTACCTGCTGGGCTGGACGCCGTCGTCGCAGGACAGCCACAACATCCTCTACGAGATGGTCGGCTGCCGGACCGATCCGAAGTCGAGCCGCGGCGGCTGGAACCTCGGCGGCTATTGCAACACCAAGCTCGACGCCATCGCCGACCAGGTCGAGGGCGAGACCGATCAGGCCAAGCGCGACGCCGAGATCAAGGAGGGCTTCGAGATCCTGCAGAAGGACTGGGCCGTCATCCCGCTGCACCAGCAGGCGCTGGCCTGGGGCGTCTCGAAGACGGTGACGCTGACGCAGCGGCCCGACAACCTCCTGCTGCTCTACTGGGTGTCGAAGAAGCCTTGAGGCGCGGCATGAACGGTTGACCCGATGCTCGCCTTCATCCTCCGCCGCCTGCTGCAATCGGTCGTGGTCCTGGCCGTCGTCGGGGTGATCGCGTTCTCGATGTTCCGCTTCGCCGGCGACCCGGTGAACCAGATCGTCGGCGTCGACACCCCGGTCTCGGAGCGGGCCGAGATCCGCAGGAACCTCGGGCTCGACGATTCCGTCGCGGTGCAGGCGGCGCGCTACGCCGCCAACGTGCTGCGAGGCGATTTCGGGATCTCGTACCAGTTCCGCCAGCCGGTCTCGCACCTGCTGGCGGAGCGGATGCCCGCGACCCTCGAGCTGGCGCTGTGCGCCACGATCTTCGCCCTCGTCGTCGGGATCCTGATGGGGGTCTACTGCGCGCTGCACCGCGAGACGGCGCTGGCCAAGCTCTTCCTGGCGATCTCGCTCGCCGGCGTCAGCCTGCCGACCTTCCTGATCGGCATCCTGCTGATCTTCCTGTTCTCGGTGACGCTCGGCTGGCTGCCGTCGTTCGGCCGCGGCGACACCGTGCGCCTCGGCTGGTGGACCACCGGCTTCCTCACGGTCTCGGGGCTCCGCGCCCTGATCCTGCCCTCGATCACCCTGGGGCTGTTCCAGATGACCCTGATCATGCGGCTCGTCCGCGCCGAGATGCTGGAGGTGCTGCGCGCCGACTACATCCGCTTCGCCCGGGCGCGCGGCCTCACCACCCGCTCGATCCATTTCGGGCATGCGCTGAAGAACACCCTCGTCCCGGTCATCACCATCGCCGGGCTTCAGCTCGGCTCGGTGATCGCCTTCTCGATCATCACCGAGACGGTGTTCCAGTGGCCGGGCATGGGCCTGCTCTTCGTGCAGGCGGTGCAGAACGTCGACATCCCGATCATGGCCGCCTACCTGCTGCTGGTCGCGGCGATCTTCGTGGCGATCAACCTCGCGGTCGACGTGCTCTACACGATCGTCGACCCGCGCCTGCGGCTGGCGGGGCGCACCGCATGAGCGCCCTCGCCGCGACGCCCTCGCGCTGGGCGCGGTTCCTCGATTCCGACGTCTTCGCGAGCTTCCGCCGCTCGAAGCTGGCGATGGCGGCGCTCGCCGTCACGGTGCTGTTCTTCGCGCTCGCCATCGCCGCGCCGTGGATCTCGCCGCAGAATCCGTACGATCCGGCCGAGCTCGACCTGATCAACTCGAACCTGCCGCCGATCTGGTCGGCGGAGGGGCAGGCGCCGTTCCTGATCGGCACCGACGACCAGGGCCGCGACGTGCTCTCGGCCGTCTTCTACGGCCTGCGCCTCTCGCTCGTCGTCGGCCTTCTCGGCGTGCTCGTCTCGGGCGGCCTCGGCCTCGCGCTCGGGCTGATCGCCGGCTACTTCGGCGGCCTCGTCGACACGGTCATCATGCGCGTCGCCGACGTGCAGCTGACCTTCCCGGCGATCCTGATCGCGCTGGTCGTCGACGGCGTGGCGAAGGCTGCGGCCGGCGGCGGCCTCGACACCAACGCGACCATCGGGCTGATCGTCGTCTCGATCGGGCTGTCGTTCTGGGTGCAGTACGCCCGCACCGTCCGTTCCTCGGTGATGGTCGAGAAGAACAAGGACTACGTCCAGGCCGGGCGCCTGATCGGGCTGTCGTCGCCCGTGATCATGGTCCGCCATGTCCTGCCGAACGTGCTGGGACCGGTCTTCGTCATCGCGACGGTCAACCTCGCGCTGGCGATCATCACCGAGGCGACGCTGTCGTTCCTCGGGACCGGCCTGCCCGAGACCATGCCGTCGCTGGGCACGCTGATCCGCACCGGCAACCGCTTCCTGTTCTCCGGCGAGTGGTGGATCGTCGCCTTCCCCGGCCTGGCGCTCGCCGGGCTGGTGCTGGCGATCAACCTGCTCGGCGACTGGCTGCGCGACGCGCTGAACCCGAAGCTGCAATGACAGAACCCGTCCTCTCCGTCCGCGACCTGCGCGTCGAGTTCGCGACGCGGCGCGGCATCCTGAAGGCGATCGACGGCGTGTCCTTCGACATCGCCCGCGGCGAGATCCTCGGCGTCGTCGGCGAATCCGGCGCCGGGAAATCGGTGACCGGCGCGGCGGTGATCGGCCTGATCGACCCGCCCGGCCGGATCAGCGGCGGCGAGATCCGGCTCGGCGGCGAACGCATCGACGACCTGCCGCCCGAGCGGCTGCGCCGCATCCGGGGCCGGCGCATCGGCATGATCTTCCAGGACCCGCTGACCAGCCTCAACCCGCTCTACCGCATCGGACGGCAGATCATCGAAACCGTGCAGACGCATACCGACCTCTCGGCCAGGGCCGCGCGGACGCGGGCGATCGACCTGCTCGCCGAGGTCGGCATCCCGGCGCCCGAGCGGCGGATCGACGGCTATCCGCACGAGTTCTCCGGCGGCATGCGCCAGCGCGTGGTGATCGCCCTCGCCCTGGCGGCCGAGCCTGAGCTGATCATCGCCGACGAGCCGACGACGGCGCTCGACGTCTCGGTGCAGGCGCAGATCATCACCCTGCTCAAGCGCCTCGGGCGCGATCACGGCACCGCCGTGATGCTGATCACCCACGACATGGGCGTGATCGCCGAGGCGGCCGACCGGGTCGCGGTGATGTATTCCGGCCGCATCGCCGAGATCGGCCCGGTCCGCGCCGTGGTCGGCGACCCTCTGCATCCCTACGCCAAGGGCCTGATGGGCGCGATCCCGACGCTGACGCAGGAGACCGGGCGGCTGGCGCAGATCCCCGGTGCGATGCCGCGCCTGACCGCGATTCCCGCCGGCTGCGCCTTCAACCCGCGCTGCCCGAAGGTGTTCGACCGCTGCCGCGTCGAGCGCCCCGACCCGATCCCGGTGGGCGGGCACCGCGTCGCCTGCCACCTCTACGATCGCGCCGAGGTGGCGGCATGAGCGCGCCCGCGCCGTACGTCGAGGTCGAGGGCCTGCGACGGCTGTTCGACGTGTCGAAGCCGTGGCTCAACCGGATGATCGAGCGGCAGCCG